>CAZXXM010000090.1:0-1383 GCA_964644715.1 uncultured Salinisphaerales bacterium | reverse complement strand
GCCATCTTACAGACGCGGCTCGACCGATTGCCAGAGACCGACGAAGGGCGTGAGCTCAACCGTCGCGTCGAGCTGAAGATCACCGGTGGCACGACCGAAGTCGCCGCTCCGGCCCCTGCCGCCGAAGCAGCGCCGGCCGCGGAAGCCGCCCCGGCGGCGGACGCCGCCCCGGCAGCCGACGCACCGGCCGCCGAACCCACGCCGTAAGGCGCGGATTCGTACCCGCTGTGAAAAAGAGCCGCGCGAAAGCGCGGCTCTTTTTTTGTGCCCGCCGGGCGACAAGGCAGCCGTAGCCCGGACGAAGTCCGGGGTTGTCACCACCAACAAACGAGGACCCCGGACTTCGTCCGGGCTTCGCCGGTTACGCCGGCTCTGCGGTCCAGACGGGACGCGGGCCCTGCGCCAGTCTCGGCGACAGCCACGCCAGCGCGGTGCGGGCCTCGTCCGCAAATCCGAACGGCGGATTGAGAATCAGAAGGCCGCATGCGCGCATCTGCCCTTCTCCCGGCGCATCGGTCTCGAGCGTGCAGGACAAGGTCGGGCAGCTGGTGTCGCGCCGCGTGCGCCGCAGGAATCGCTCGGTCTCGTGGCGGTTCTTCATCGGATACCAGAAGGCGTACACGCCGGTGGAGAAACGCTGGACCGCTTCGGCGAGGAAGCGGCTGCCGACGTCGAACTCGTCACGTGCCTCGAACGGCGGATCGACCAGCACCAGCCCGCGCTTTTCCCTGGGCGGCAACAGGCCATGAGCCTCGTAACCGTTGCGCACGTGAACCTGAGCCTCCGGCACGTAGGCACGCAACTGGGCCGCGATGGCCGGCACCTGCTCGCAGCAGGCGATGCGATCACCCGGGCGCGCCAGCTTGGCCGCGAACATCGGGGAGCCGGGATACACGCGGCTGTGCTTCAGATCGCGCGCCGCCGGCCCCTGGTCCGGCCAGCCCACGAGATCCAGATAGCGGGACACCATCGGCGGCATGCCGGGCGCGCGCTGCAGCCGGCCGATCCCCTCCCGCCATTCGCCGGTCAGATCAGCGCTGTTCGACGCGAGGTCGTACTGGCCCGCTCCCGCGTGCGTGTCGACGAAACACCAGGGCTTGTCCTTGCGGCTGAGCGACTCGAGGAGCCCGACGAGCAGCACGTGCTTGAGGACATCGGCGAAATTGCCGGCGTGGAACGCGTGGCGGTAATGCATGGTCAGTGCGCCCGGCGACGCGACGCCACTGCACGATGACGGCTCGCGTGATCCGGCTCGTGGTCCGCCAGACGAGACACGTCGGACGAAGATTGCGTCTGATGGAAGGACTGGCGCATGAAGATCCGCTGCATTTTTTCGGCGGCGAGCATGCCACGCCCCACCCGTTCCGTCAGATCGGCCGCATC
>CAZXXM010000089.1:8924-10416 GCA_964644715.1 uncultured Salinisphaerales bacterium | reverse complement strand
TGCACCTGCTTCAGATGACGGCAATACAGGCCCGCGCAGGTCCGGATGTCGGTGTAGACGCGTCGCGTGCCATCGGCAAGGGTCTCCAGCACGCTCACCTCACGTACCGAGGGGTTGATCTCGCGCAGTCGCGGCAGATCGGCGAAGACCGTGTAGGCCGCGGCCGCCGGCGCGTCGAGGGTCACCCGCATCGAAACGCGATAGCGCGCCTCGTCGTGCTGCACGTCGACGGAGTGGATCTCGACGGCGTGGCTCGCGGGAGCGGCGAGGCCCGTCGCCAGCAGCAGCGCGAATCCTGCGGCTCGACTCAAGGCGTCGCGGGTTGGGCCGGCGCGGCTTCCGCCGGCGCGGGCTCCGCAGGGGTCGCAGGCGCAGCGGTTTCGGCACCGGGCTCGGCGGCGGGCTGTTCCTTCTTCTTCTTGCCACCGAACAGCTTGTCGAGACCGCGACCGATTTCCTTGTTGAGCTTCTCGCCGGCCTTCTGCTTGACCTCGGCGTCGGTCATGGGCGCACTGCTGTCGGCACCGAGCACCTTGTCCGCGAGTTTGCCGCGCAGTTCGTCGCCGGCTTTCTGCTTGAGCGCGGTCTGCAGGTCGAGCTTGTACTTCGGTGCGTAGAGGCTGCCGGTCAGCCGGATCGGAATCGTAAGGCCGGAAAGTTCTTCCAGACCCTTGCCGCCCTGGCCCTTGCTGGTCGCCACGATCGTCGGCGACACGAGGTAGTTGAGCGTTTCGTCGACCAGGTTGATCTGGCCGTTACCGCCGAGCCGGAACAGCGGGCTCAGCGCGTTGAGCTGGTCGGACTTCAGGATGCCGTTGACGATCTGCGCATTGAAGCTGATCGCGGTGAAGTCGGTCTGCTGGGGTTCGTTGTCGGTGATCGTCGTGCCCTTGAGCAGGGCCTGGCCCTGGCGGACGATCTGCGCGAGGTTGAAGCCTTTCACGGCGCCGTTCTCGAAATTCAGCGAAACATCGCCGTTGAGCGACTGGCGCACGTCGCCGACGGTCTTGCCGCCGGACGTGAGGTTGAGCTTGATGTTGCCGAGGCCGGACACGATGTCCTTGCCCCAGAAGTTCTGCAGCATCGGCGCGAGCTGCATCGTGCTGAGCGAGGTGTTGAGCGCGTAGTCGGGTCGGGCGCCCGGCACGATGCGCGTGCTCGTGGAAATCTGCCCGCCGTAGGTGTTGGCGTCGAGCTTCACAACCTTCGGCGAACCTTTCGGTCCGTCGATCTTGAGCTGCACGTTCTTGAGCGTCGCGCCCTTGAGCTTGAGTTCGCCGGCATCGAGCGTGCCGCTGGCGTTGAGCTTCTCGAGCGCCTCGATCGGCAGCTCGGTGGCATTGAGCTGCTGCGTGCTGCCTGCCGCCGCGGGCTTGGCGACCGGCTTCTCCGGCGGCGCCATGTAGCGGTCCGCATCGATGCGGTCGAGCTTGAGCGCGAACTCGATGGCCTGCGTGGCGAAGTCGCGAACCGCCAGGGTCCCGTTGATGTG
>CAZXXM010000089.1:0-8824 GCA_964644715.1 uncultured Salinisphaerales bacterium | reverse complement strand
TACTGCTTGGATTCGAGCGCGGCCTGCACCTTGCCGGACACCGCGCCCTGTGCCGCGATCGTCGGCGTCTTGGCCTTGTAGTCGAGCTTGAGTCCATCGACGTTCACGGTCTGCTTGGGACCCATGTCGGCGAGCACCTTCCCGACCAGCTTGCCCTCGGCACTCAGGTCTTTCATCACGGTCGTGAAATCCAGGCTCAGGCCCTCGACGTTGACGACCTTGGTCTCGAGATTGGCCGCGATGTCGCCGGCGAGCTTGGCGCTGGCGTCCAGGCCTTCGCCCTTGGCTTTCACGTCGAGCTTCAGCTTGTCGACGGTCGCCTTCTGCGCGACCAGGTCGGCCAACACCGTGGCCGAGAACGCCAGGTCCGCCGACATCTTCTTCACGTCGTCGAAGGCCGACAGCGAGGCTTCGATGTCGGTCGGCTTGCCGGGCTTGAGCGTGCCGGTCTCCAGGTTGAGCTTCTCGATCCGGTAGCTCTGCTTGGCCTGCGCGTCGCGATAGGTGATGAAGGCGTCGCGCAAGGTCACGCCGGCGACGTCGATGCTCTCGACCTTGAACGACTCGCCATCCTTGGGTTTGGCTTCGTTCGTTCCATCTTCCTTGGGTTTGACCAGATCGTCCCAATTGGTTTTGCCGTCGGCGTCCTTGGCGAGGTCCAGCTTCAGTCCGTCGAGCGTGATCGTGCTGACCTGCACCTGGCGATCGAGCAGCAGCGGAAGCAGTTGCACGCCGACCTGGGCCTCCTTGACCTGCGCCATCGGCCCCGTGCCGAAGCCGGCAGCGTTGCTGAAGCTGACGTCGGCGACGCGCACCTTGAGCCAGGGGAAGACGTTCAGCTTGATGTCGCCCAGCGCCAGTTCACGGCCGGTCTGTTTCTTGACTGCCTCGGTGATCTTGTCGCGGTAGTCGTTGGGATCGAACAGTGCCGCCGCTGCGAATACGGCGGCGACGAGCAGCAACAGCAGAACGCCGAATACGGCAAGAACGATCTTGATCGGCTTGGCCATGGGGAACGAACTCGGTGAAGGACGCCGGGCGAGTGTAACGGCTCGGGCTGAACGCTAAGCGACTGCCGGGAATGGGAATCGGCGTCTAGACGGCCTCGTTCTGCGGATGCCGGTCCAGCAGCGCATCCAGATTGAGCGCCAGCAGCGGCAGGACCTGTCGCAGCAACTCCTCCTCACGTGAATCGAGCAGGCGCGAGAACGCCAGTTCGAGTGCGCCGACGGTGCGCCCGTGAACCCACAGTGGGAGCACGCGGAGGTCCTCGGGCGGGCCGTCGCCGAGGCCCGCGCTGACATCGAGATAACCCGGCGGGGGCGGGCGCAGACGCCGCTCCTCGCGCGTACGGATCGATTCGCCGACCAGCCCTTCGCCGGGCGCGAACTCCCGCAGCTCGAAGCGCGGCGGGAGTCCGAATCCAGCGATGGGCCGGGCATGTCCGTCCTGCAGCGCGTACACGCAGGCCGCCGCGATGTTCAGCGTCGGCGCCAGCTCGGCGAGCAGCGCCGTACCGAAGCCCTTCAGATCGCGGGCCGCGTGAATCTTCATGCTCAGCCGGTAGACGTGATCCTTGATCCACGAGCCCAGTTCGTTGGAGGCCGCGCGCTCCTCGAGCAGCGCGCGTTCCCGCCGCTCGGCCGCAGCGGAGCGCAGCCGCGTCTGCGCCAGCAGCGCGCTGCCGATGGCCGCGATCAGCAGAACCACGGCCATCGGCAGCCACAGGTCCGTCGGCAATTGCGAGGGCAGGTGCTCGGGTGGCGTTCGCGAGACCAGATCGAACACCGGGCCGTGGCTCACCAGCCCCTCGCTCGCGAGTTGTCCGAGCGGCTCGATGCGACGGTGGACGTATAGCGACCCGTCGACTGTCGACACGCCCGACCCGGGGCCGAGCTGCGCGGCCAGCGCCGGCAGGCGCTGCCGGACATTGAGGGAGGTGTCGAGCTGGGCGCCCCAGGCCATGCGAACGTCGGGATGCATCAACCAGTAGCCGTCGGTATCCAGCAGCCAGATTTCGCCCTCGGCCATGGAAACGAAATCCCGCAGCCCCCGAAGCACGACCGCACCGCGCAGGTTGGCGACGAGCGCGTAGTCCGGCCGGTCGGCGCCCGGATGGATACGCATCGCCAGGCGCAGCACCGGTCGATGCGGAACCTCCACCACGCCGCGATCGGCGTTCAACTCCATTCGCGAGATCCAGGTCTGGCGGGCCAGCAGGTTCAGCGTCTCGACGACGTAATCGCGACCGCTCTTGTCCTGCAGGCCCTCGAGCGGAACGGCCCGCGGTCCTTCGGGTGCACGGCTCACGCGTACGCGTTCCATGCCGTGGACGTCGATCAGGCGCAGCTGGTCGTAGGCCCAGTCCTCACGCACGTAGGACGCGAACAGGGCTTCGACATCGGCACGCGATCGCGGCTCGTCTGGCTCGAACGAGAGGACGGCCGGCGCGCCGGAGATCACGCGCAGATCCACGACGGCATCGGTGAAGGTTTCCGTCAGGCGCTGCCCGGCCATGCGAAGGCGCGCCTGCTCGCTCTCGACCAGCGAGGCGATCTGGCGCTGCGACTCGACTCTGGCGTACAGCGCGAACACCGCGACGATGATCGCGGCGATCGGCAGGAAGATCCTGGCCCAGGCCTTCACGCGCGACTCAGAGCCGGTAGTGCTTGCGGAACGCGAGATAGTCGAGCGCGGTTTCTTCCGGAGCCTCGAGCATGGGCATGTGGCCGATGCCGGGCAGGATGGTGCGGTCGGACTGCGGCAGCAGGCCCATCAGCACGTCGACGGATTGCACGTGAACCGCTCGGTCCAGTTCGCCCCACAGCACGTGGGTCGGAATCGGCAGCCCGCTGAGGCGCTCTTCCAGCGTGGAGGCCTCGCGCACGATCTGCGCGAACTGCTTCGCCCGCAGGTCGTGAACCGCTACCGCACGCGCGGCCATCACGTCGATCACCGCGCCGGGAATCCACGGCGGGCGCGCCATCACCCAGGGCATCAGCTCCCGATATTCCTCGACGGTGGCGGGCACCAGCGCGTTCTTGCCGGTGTCCGCGATGCGCTTGCGCAATTCGCTCGGCGGCGCGCGGTTCATGCCCGAATTGGCGACCAGCCAGAGGCTGCCGACTTCGTTCGGATACTTCGCCGCGTAGGTCGCCACGACGTTGCCGCCCATGGAGTGACCGCCCAGATGGACGTGCGTCAGTCCGAGCTTCTGCACGAACGCGCGCAGGCGCTCGACCTGTTCGGCGATCGTGTAGACGCCGTCCGGCGGCGAATCGCTTTCGCCGAACCCCGGCAGGTCCAGCGCGATCACGCGCACCGGGCCGTGGAGGTAACGGGCAGTGCGCGTCCAGTTGTCCTTGTCGCCGCCGAATCCGTGGACGAGCACCAGCGGCGCTCCGGTGCCGCCGCTGTCGAGATAGGCGATGTGAAAGCCCGCGGCGTCGGTCTCGTGGCGCTGCAGACCCGAGGCCCAGCGTTCGGTCGCGATCGCGCCGCGCACGAACTGCGGGGGAGACAGCAGGTAGGTGCCGAACACGGCGACCGCCGCGAAGGCGGCGGCCAGCAGCAGGACCTTGAGGATTCTCATGCCGAGGGACGGAGCGTTGCGGTGGATCAGGCGCCCGAGATCGCCTCGACCGCGCGCGACACGCCGCGTCGCCACGAAGCGCAGAGCGAGCCGGCGACGAGATTGCCGGCGAAGGGAATGCGGGACTCGAAGCTGATCGTGTATTCCAGCTGGGTGCCGCCGGCGACGGATTCGAAGCTCAGTCGTCCCAGATGGTTGCGCACCGGCCAGCCGCGCGTCACGCGGTATTCGATGCAGCCCGGTCGCTCGAAGCGCGTGATGGTCTCCTCGAGTCGGACCAGGCCGATCCTGACTTCACGCACCGAGCCCAGGCCGTTCGGATCGGCCGGATCCTCCGAGCCCTTGATGCGCCGCGTGCGGCCCGGGAACAGTTTTCCGAAGTTCTCATGCCGCGAAAACCACGAGAACACCTGCTCGCGCGGCGCGGCAAAGAACTGCTCGAAACGGACGGATTGCGGAGTCGTCACGGCCACACGCTACACCGCGCCGCCGGCGGCGGCTATACGGCCGGCTGCCCGGGAATGGGGTCGCCTTCGCTCACCTCGCGATCCCGCGGGCGGCGCGGCTTCGTGCTCAGGTCGAGCGTATGAATGCGCTCGACGCCGGCCGCTCGATCGGCATAGAAGAAGCGCAGGCTGTGCAGCACCGTCGGGAACGCGATTTCCTCCCACGGGATCTCCGACTCCGCCATCAAGCGGGTCTCGCTGCTCTCGGGCGTAGGCCCGTGATGCGGTGTTCGCATACGCCCCCGATGAACGACGTACAGCTGCGAGACATAAGGGACGTTGATCATGGCCAGCAGCTCGCCCACTTCGACATCGGCCTGCGATTCCTCCCGTGCCTCGCGAGCCGCGCCCTGGCCGCTGGTTTCGCCCAGCTCCATGAACCCGGCGGGGAAGGTCCACAGGCCCAGCCGCGGTTCGATGTTGCGGCGGCACATCAGGATGCGACCGTCCTCCCACTCGGGAATGCAGCCCACGATCACGCGGGGATTGAAGTACTGGATGTTCTCGCAGCGCGGGCAGACGTGCCGCGGCAGGTGGTCGCCCTGCGGCACGCGGAACTCCACCTGCGCGCCGCAGGCGTTGCAGTATTTGACCTCGTTCATCATGTGCCGGGAAAAGGTGTGCCGCGATGTGGCAGAGCTTACGCGCAATGACTGGCCGTGCTGCAATCGGCATCGGTCGCCGGGGCTCATTACAATCGGTCGACCGGCGGGTTGAACCGGAACAATTCCAGGGAGAGAGAACTATGAAGAATCGGATGGCGTGGGTCTGGCTGCTGGCGTTCATGGCGCTCCCTGCTGCGGCGCAGGACGAGACGGCCCCGGCCGCGGAAGCGGCTCCCGCAGCCGAAGAAGCCGCGCCTCCCGCCGAAGAAGCTGCAGCCTCCGCCGAGGAAAGTGCGGCGGACACCACCAGCGCCGACAGCGGCTCCGGTACCGACGCCAGCAGCGACGCGAGCGCCGCCGAGGCCATCACGGGAGGCGATTCGGCGGGTGAAGCCGCCTCCGACACCGCGGCCAGCGATGCGGCGCCGGCGGAAGACACCGCCAGCTCCGACGACAGCGGCGATTCTTCCGGAGACTCGGATTCGGGCGATGGCGAGGGCCTGAAGTTGTACGTCGGCCTGGAATACGACCAGACCACGATCGACATCAACGACGACGCCAAGGAAGCGGCGCTCGGCCGTCACCGTTTCGATTCCGATTTCTACAAGCTGCGACTCGGCTGGCGGGCATTCGAAGCCGTGGCCGTGGAGTTCCACGCCGGTTTCCCGGCCAACAAGAGCAGCGACGATGAACTCGAGACCAAGCAGTTCTACGGTCTCTACCTGGTTCCGACCGGCGTCCTGCTGAACACCATCGAAGTGTCGGCGCGCCTGGGTTACGCCTACACCGAGGTGAAGGCCGATGGCGGGGCCAAGGAGGATCAGGATGGCGCCTCGTTCGGCATCGCCTTCGAACTGCCGCTGCGCCTGTTCGGCGAGAGCATGCCGAATCTGCGCATCGGCGCGGGTGGCACGGTGTACCAGGAAGAGCGCGAGAGCCGCATCTTCGGCTGGCACGGCGGCATCCGGTACGACTTCACCCTCTGATCTGACCGGTCGGCGGACGACAAGGGCGGCCTCGTGCCGCCCTTTTCCTTTCCGGAGCACCCTGCATGGACAACAAGCCCTTCTCTCCGAGCTCCGAGCGCAATCGCGATCCGATCCTGGCCATCCTGAAACAGGCCTTTGCCGATCGCCGGCAGGTGCTCGAGATCGGCAGCGGCACCGGCCAGCACGCGGTGCACTTCGCTGCGCACCTGGCGCACCTGAGCTGGCAGACCTCGGATCGTGTCGAGAATCACGACGGCATCCAGGCCTGGCTCGCCGACGCAGCGCTGCCGAACACGCTGCCGCCGCTGGCGCTGGACGTGAATCAGGCGCGCTGGCCACGTGCCCGTTTCGACGCGGTGTTCACGGCCAACACACTGCACATCATGGGCTGGGACGAGGTCCAGATCCTGTTCCGCCGGCTACCCGAGGTACTCGAAGCGGACGCCTGTCTCGCCGTCTACGGGCCGTTCAACTACGGCGGCACGTTCACCAGCGACAGCAACGCGGCGTTCGACCAGAGGCTCAAGGGCGACGATCCCAAGCGCGGGATCCGGGACTTCGAAGCCGTCGATGCGCTCGCCCGCGGGATCGGTTTTTCGCTCGCGGCCGATCACGCGATGCCGGCGAACAATCGCTGCCTCGTCTGGCGCCGGACGGTCTCCTGATGCCGTAGCCCGGACGAAGTCCGGGGTTGTATTCCTTTTGCGAGGGGAGCCCCGGACGTCGTCCGGGCGGCGAGCGTCGGTCCAATCCTTCATCGCAGTCACCCAAGCCGCGATCGCCTCCGTATAATCGCGCCCCGCGCCTGAGTGGCGGAATCGGTAGACGCAGGGGACTCAAAATCCCCCGAGGCAACCCCTCGTGAAGGTTCGAGTCCTTTCTCAGGCACCACCGCTGTACCCATCGCAGGGCTCCCGCCAGGCCCTGCTGGCCCCTCGCAGATGAAGACCTCGGACTTCCACTACGAGCTGCCGCCCGAGTTGATCGCGCAGCTTCCCGCGGCAGAGCGCAGCGCGAGCCGGCTGCTGCACGTTGGAGCCGGCCTGCGCGATCTCCGGATGACGCAGCTGCCGGACCTGCTGCGCGCCGGCGATCTGCTGGTCTTCAACGATACGCGCGTGCTCAAGGCGCGCCTGCAGGGGCGCAAGGCGACCGGTGGACGGGTCGAGATTCTCGTCGAGCGCGTGCTCGGAGAGCGCGAGATGCAGGCGCAGCTCGGAGTGTCGAAGACGCCGAAGGCGGGCGCCCTGCTGGAACTGGACGGACAGACCCAGCAGCTCGAAGTGTTGGGCCGCGATGAATCCTTCTTCCATCTGAAGATGCACGGCGACGGGACCTTGCACGAGTTGCTGGAGCGCGCCGGCAGCCTGCCGCTGCCGCCGTACATCCAGCATGCGCCGGACGCCGGCGACGCCGAGCGCTACCAGACGGTGTTCGCGCGCGAGCCGGGCGCCGTCGCAGCGCCGACGGCGGGCCTGCATTTCGATGCGCCGCTACTGGCCGCGCTGCGCGATCGCGGCGTGCAGACCGCGACCTTGACCTTGCATGTCGGCGCGGGAACCTTTCAGCCCGTTCGCGTGGACGATCTGGCCGAGCATCGCATGCACGCCGAGCGCTACCGCATCGGCGAGGAACTGGCGGTCCGGATCGCGGACACGCGCGCAGCCGGCGGCCGTGTCGTGGCGGTCGGAACCACCAGCGTGCGCGCGCTCGAATCCGCAGCCGAAGAGGACGGACGCCTGCGAACCGGGGAGGGCGAGACCCGCATCTTCATCACACCCGGCTACCGTTTTCGCGTCGTCGATGCGCTGGTGACCAATTTCCACCTGCCGGAAAGCACGCTGCTGATGCTGGTCAGCGCCTTCGGCGGCATCGAGCGGCTGCGTGCGGCCTACCGGCATGCGGTGGCGGAGCGGTATCGCTTCTTCAGCTACGGCGACGCGATGCTCATCGAGCCGACGGCCTGAAGCGGGGCCGAGCGTGGACCCGTCGGGGTCCATGAAGGGCGAACAGGCGCGTGCGGTCGTAGAATTCGCGTCCAGATCTTCGCCGAGCGCGATGTGAACATCCACGCCGACCGCATCCTCATCCTCGACTTCGGGTCCCAGTACACCCAGCTGATCGCGCGCCGCGTGCGCGAACTGGGCGTGTACTGCGAGCTCTATCCCTGGGACGTCGACGAGAAGCACATCGCCGACTTCGCGCCGCGCGGCGTGATCCTGTCCGGCGGCCCCGAATCGGTCACCGAGGCCGGGTCGCCTCGCGCGCCGGACCTGGTCTGGAAGCTCGGCGTACCGGTGCTGGGCATCTGCTACGGCATGCAGACGATGGCGCACCAGTTCGGCGGCAAGGTCGAGGCACACGCGAGCAAGGAGTTCGGTTATGCCGAGGTGCGCGCCCGCAATCACTCGACCTTGCTGATCAACATCGACGACCGCGTCAATGCCGAGGGCCATGGTCTGCTCGACGTCTGGATGAGCCATGGCGACCGCGTCACCGCGCTGCCCGAGGGCTTCAAGCTGATTGCCTCGACCAGCGACGTGCCGATTGCCGGCATGGGCGACGAGGAGCGGCATTACTACGGCCTGCAGTTCCATCCCGAGGTCACGCACACGCCGCAGGGCACGCGCATCTACGAGCGCTTCGTGCACGAGATCTGCGGCTGCGGTCGCGCGTGGACGCCGGTCAACATCATCGAAGACGCCGCCGAGCGCGTGCGCGAGCAGGTCGGTGAATCGCAGGTCCTGCTGGGTCTCTCCGGTGGCGTCGATTCTTCCGTCGTCGCCGCCTTGCTGCATCGCGCGATCGGTTCGCGGCTGACCTGCGTGTTCGTCGACACCGGCCTGTTGCGCCTCGACGAGGGCGACCAGGTCATGCGCGTGTTCGACAAGCATCTGGGCGTGCGCGTGATCCGCGTGAACGCCGAGGAGCGCTTCCTGAAAGCACTGGCCGGCGTCTCCGATCCGGAAGCCAAGCGCAAGGTCATCGGCCGTTTGTTCGTGGAGGTCTTCGACGAGGAAGCCTCGAAGCTGCCGGACGTGCGCTTCCTGGCGCAGGGGACGATCTATCCCGACGTCATCGAATCGGCCGGCGCCAAGACCGGCAAGGCGCACGTGATCAAGTCGCACCACA
>CAZXXM010000088.1:0-10418 GCA_964644715.1 uncultured Salinisphaerales bacterium | reverse complement strand
ACGCCAGCGTCTCGGCGGGATGGCGGTAGACGTCGCGCGCGCGGTTCTCCGCAGAGCGTTGCGGTCCAGCCAGCACGGCGTCGAGGTTCGGCGCAGCCGACGCGGAAACCCCGACGCCCAGCAGGGCGGCTCCCAACAGCGATCGAATCTTCATTTCGGCTCTCCTCTTCAGGTTCATTCAATTCGGAGCAACGGCCGACTCCGGTGACGGCAGCTCGGCCTGGGGGTCCGCCGGCGGCGACAGGTCCGGCAATGTCGCGGGCGGAGGTTGCGGTGGGGCCGGCAGGTCGCGCGCGATGCGGAAGCCGAACGCGTCGCCATATCCGGTAGCGGAATCGGCATCACGCTTGGCGGAGCGCAGCGTCCGCGGATGGTTGCCCCATCCTCCGCCGCGATTCACGCGTTTGTCGCATTCACCGCCCGAGATCCATGCGGAGCCGTCGGTCGGCGCTCCGGTGTAGTCGCTGTGCCAGCAGTCCTGCGTCCACTCCCAGACGTTGCCCTGCATGTCGTACAGGCCCCAGGCATTGGGCGGGAAACTGCCGACCGGCGCCGTGTACGGATAGCCGTCGACGCAGTACACGCTCCAGAACCAGTTGGGCCGCTCGTTATGCCCGGAGATGTCGAACGCATTCGCATGGTCGCAGGTCGCCGTCAGCGCCTCGCCCCACGGGAAGCTCGACGTGGTACCTGCCCGCGCCGCGTATTCCCACTCGGCCTCGCTTGCGAGCCGGTAAGGCTGGCCGGTCTTGCGGCTCAACCAGGTCACGTACTGCTGCGCGTCGAGCCAGGTCACGTTGATGACCGGGCGGAATCCGCGACCCCAGCCCTTGTCGTCCGGGCGAGCTTGGCAGAAGCCGTCCGCTTGGCAGTCGTCCCACTCGAGGAAGGTGATCTCGTAGCGACCCATCGCGAATGGTTTGATCTGCACCTCTCGGATCGGACGCTCGTACAGCAGGCCCGTCTCCCCGAGTTCGCCCATCAGGAACGAGCCGCCGGGGATCGTGACCATCTCGGGCGTGTCAGCGCAGTCGCGCCAGACCGACATCGGCTCGAGGCCGGGGCTCCCCACCGTCGGCTCACACACCACCGGCCTGCGGACGGGCTCGGCCGTCCTGGCCGGCGGAGCTTTCGATCGTTTCTTCTTTTTTGCCTGCACAGGCTTCTCGGCCGCGGGAGCCATCTGCTTCGAATCGTCCGATCCGTCGCCGGCCGTCTGGGCGGCCGCCGCGGCGACGAACAACAGCAGGCCGCTCGCCACGGCGATCACCGAGCGTAGGGTTGCTGCGCAGGACATCGTGCACGTCTTGGGCAAAACGAGAGGATCGGAAAAGGACTACGGGAGCGGACAGCCGCAGCGCGCGGCCGGTTCCCGTCCGCACTCGCAGCCACGCCGTGTTGCGGTGCAGCGTGCGCACGGGAAACCGGACCGTACAGGAAGAATCGCTCCATCGCTTGACGCTCCGCAGGGCCTTCGATAGTTTTAATGAGCATTGTTCATATTAAACTTGAAACGGAGAAAGCCGATGTCCCTGCTGGTCCGCATACGGGAAATGGTGAGCGCACATTCGCACCACGCCCTCGACGAAATCGAAAATCCCCAGGTCATGTCGCAGCAGATGCTGCGCGAGTTGGACGACGACCTTGCGCGCGCCAACCACGCGCTCGTCACCGCGCTGGGAGCCGAGAAGCACCTGCTCCGCCAGCAGCAACAGGCAAGGGCGGAAGCCGCGGAATGGAACTCGCGTGCCGAACGCATGCTGGTCAGCAGCGGAGAGGCGCTGGCGCGTTCCGCTCTGGAACGCGCCGTGGCGGCCGAGGCACGCGCCGCGGAGCAGGAAAAGCCGCTGGAAACGGCCCGAAAGGGTGTGCAGCGGCTGCGGGATCAGACGGCGAGACTGAAAGCGGAGTGGGAACAGGCGCGCGTGCGCTGCGCCCAGATCGCCGCCAACCAGCAGGCCGCGGAGGCACTCGGCGCGGCCACCCAGTTCCGGGATCAGTACAGCCGAGCCATGGAACGTGCGCGCCGCCTGGATCACCTCACGCGCAAGTCGGCCACCTTCGATTGCCAGGCCGAGGCGGCGTCGGAACTACTCGGCGAACAGGAGAAGCTGGATCTGGAAATTGCCCGCGTCGACAAGGACACCGCCGTGAACGACGCCATGGCCGCCCTCAAGGCCCGTATCGCCACTCGTATCGGCAGCTAAGTTTTCTAGATTTCCCGTTTAATTGAACGATGACCATATAAATGTCTTCATCCATGTCCTTGCCTCGCGTCTTCCGGCTCTGCCTGCTGACGTCGGCGTTCGTGTTGGTCTGCGGTCTGCCGGACAGCCTGGATGTGTTGATCGACGTCGTTCGCTTTATCGGTTCCCACCCGTAGAACCCCCTTCTCTTTCCGAAACGGAGCACTTTCTGATGGACACTCAATTCGAATCCACCCGCCTCGATACGCCGTCGTGGATCTTCTTCGTCAAGGCGAGCTTCGCCTGCGCGCTCGGCGGCATGATTTTTGGCGTCGTCGTGATGCCGGTCGAAGTCTGGATGCGCGGCTACATGATCCTGGGCACGTTGTTTCTCACCGGCTCAACCTTCACGCTATCGAAGACGCTGCGCGATCAGTTCGAAGGCAGCAAGCTGATCAACAAGCTCGCCCAGGCACGCACCGAAAAGCTGCTGAAGGAATACAACGTGCACCCGGGCTGAGCGCTCAGCGCGACTTCGCTGGCGCAGCCGCCAAGCCCGCGAGAAAGGTATCGACCAGGTGATCGCTCAGATCGCGATAGCTGTCGGTACCGCTCCAGCGCAGCTTGCCGGTGACCGCCAGCACGCAGATGCCGTGCACCCCGCTCCAGAGCGTCGTCGCCGTCAGGCGCAGTCGCTCCTCGTGCGCACCCGGCATCTGCGGCTTCAGTCCGTTTTCCACCAGTTCGAACATGCGCCGGATGCGCAGTTCGATCGCCCGTGGTCGCGCGGCTCCAACCGGCAGGCTGTGTTCGAACATCAGCCTCCAGCGCGAGGCGTGCCGGAGCGCGAACTCGACATAGGCCGCCGACATCGCCCGCATCTGCGCGCGCGGATCAGCGATGCCCTCGACGCTGTCACGCAGCGCGACATAGATGGCATCTGCCGTGCGCTCGTTGACGGCCAGCAGGAGCTGGTCCTGATTCTGGAACAGCAGGTAGAGGTTGCCGACGGTGTAGCCGATCGCATCAGCGACCTTGCGCATCGTCAGACCCTGCATGCCCTCGCGCACGAGGATCAGCTCGGTGGCGGCGATCGCCATCTCGGTCTGCTGTTCGCGGGTGTGCAGGTTTCGCCGGCCCATCGGCTCGCGGGGTGATTCGCTGAATGTAGATCAATTATGAACGACGTACATTTCAAATCCCAGGAGCGTCACATGATCTTCAACAAAGCAGCTGCAGTGGCCACCGGCCTTTCCCTGAGCTTCGTCATTCCCGTGAGCCAGGCCGAAGCGGGAGGCACCTTGTCCGAAGCGAGCGAGATGTCGGCCGTCGGTTCTGCCAGCGTCGTTGCCGGGAGCATGATGGCCATCGTGGGGACCGGCGAACTGGTCGTCGAGAGTATCCAGTGGCTCGCCGAAGGAGGGCGTTGCGTGCTGAAAGGATCGGCGAAGGTCGGGCGCGTCGTTCTCCTGCTTCCGGTCAAGGCCGCGGGTGGCGTATCGCTGGCCGTCGGACAGACTGTACAGGTCACCGCCAGCGGGGCCGGCTGGCTGCTGACGAAAGCCGGCGAGGTCATCGCCTTCATCCCCAATGAAGTCGGCAGGGCGCTACTGTTCTCCAAGCCGGTGAGCGGCCGATGATCCGCGCCCTGCTCGCTTGTCTGCTCCTTCTGACGTGGGGAGCGTCGGTGACGGCCGGCCAGCCGTGCACCGAGACCCAGACGACCGCGCAAGGCATGCAGAGCGCGATCCAGCTGGCGTCGGAGGTCCAGCGGAGCCTGGATCAGCGGCAGGTGCAGGCCGCATTGATAGCGCGCGTGGGATCCGACGTCAGCCAGTACGGACTCCGATATACCCACGCAGCGCTCGTCTTCCGCGATCCGGAGACCGGCGCCTGGACCGTTCTGCACAAGCTCAATCATTGCGGCCGGGACACGGCGGACCTGTACTCGCAGGGACTGGCCAATTTCTTTCTCGACGATCCCTACGAGTACCGCGCGCTGCTGCTGGTGCCGCAGCCCGGCCTGCAGGCACAGTTGCTGACGCAGGTCGCGCGCGATCGCGGGCTATCGGTGCATCAGCCGAAATACAGCGTGCTCGCCCACCCATTCGCGCTGGACTACCAGAACTCCAACGGCTGGCTGCTCGAATTTCTCGCGGCCGCGGAATCCGACGGTCTCGCACTCGGCCGCCGTGCTGCGCAGGACCGTCTCCGCGCCCTGGGATATCGGCCGGATCGCATCGACGTTGGCCCGCTCGAACGTGTCGGCGCAAGCCTGTTCAAGGCCAACGTCGCTTTCCTCGACCACCCGCTGGGCGAACGACTGTCCGGCCGCTACTCGGTGGTCACCGTGGAATCGATGGTTCGTTTCCTCGGCGAACAGCGCCAGGTCGAGCGGCTCGACGAGATCGCACTTCCGGCAACGGGGACCGTTCGTCCCGTCGCAGGCCTGGAACCTTGACCGTAGTCGTCGCGGAACTAGAATCCCGCGCACCGGGACGACCCGGACCGTAGCGGTAGTGCTTCCTGGGGACGACCCCGCGCCAAACGCGAGGTGTCGTCATGACGAGCTGGATCATCCTGGGACTGGCCGGCCTGCTGGAGGTCGTATTCGCCGTCGCACTCAAGCAGAGCCGCGGCCTTTCCCATCTGCCGATGGCGCTGCTCGCCGGTGTCGCGATGCTCTGCAGCCTGGCGCTGCTCGCGCTGGCGATGCGCTCGATTCCCGTCAGCGCCGCCTATGCCATCTGGACGGGCATCGGCGCGATCGGCACGGTGACTGCCGGCATTCTGTTGTTCGGAGAGCCGGCGTCGGTTCTGCGCGTGACGAGCCTGACGCTGATCCTGGCCGGGATGGTCGGCCTCAAGATCGGCGCGGACGCCTGAATGCCGTGCCGCGGGCAGCGCGCGCTACTTCCTCGCCGTTTCCGCCGCCACTTCACGCAGCGCGTCGACGTTGCTGATGCGCGCGATGTTCTGCATCAGTTGGTCGGCAACCGATTCTTCCAACGACAGCGTCGCCGCGGCGGGCACTCCGAGCGCGTCGGCGAAGCCGCGAATCTTCTCGCGCTCGTTCGTCGAATAACGTCCATCGGCGTACGCCAGCAACAGGCAGGAGCGCAGCATGGCCGCCTTGCGCTCGGGCGTATCGAGGATGCGCCTGGCCTCGTCCAGATCGAAATCGCCACGACCGAGTTCGTCGAAGCTGGTCAGCGCGCCGGTATCGCGCTGACAGGCGCCGTAGAACTCGCGAAGCATCACGGCTTCCGCGTCGTGCACACCGTCGAGCTTCGCCACTTCGTGCATCGCGCGCACGATGATCTGGATATGGTTGATGCCGAGTTCGGGCGTTTCGGTGCTCATGGTTCTTCGTCCTGTGTGCGTCGTGCTCAACGGATACGGAGTTCGGCCTTCAGCTCGCGCAGGCGCGTCTGCAGGTCGTCCAGCGACAGATTCTGGTACTTCACCGGCAGCATGCTGCGGCGCGAGGCTTCGAACACGGCCTGCAGATCCATGTATTCGATCATCGCAAGGTCCCGCGTCGGCATGTAGTCGCTCATGGCCTGCGCCAGCACCTCGGCATCCACCGAGCGGTTCTGCTCGCGCGAAAGATTCAGGGCCAGCAAGGTCACCGCCTCGAGGTCTGCGTTCGAATATCCCACCAACTTCGCGCTGGTCTTCTCGCGCGCCGCAACCCAATCGATACCCGTCCCGAGCTTGTGGCGCTTGAACAAGGAGGCAAGGATCAGTTCGACCTCCTCGGCAGTCTGGGCGTAGAAGAACGGAATCTTCCGGTCGAGGCGGCCGGCGCGCTTGATGTCGATATCCAGCTTGTCGGGCCGATTGGTCATCAGCACGAACAGCACGACACCCCGGTTGTCGGTGTCGCTCATGAATTCCTTGAGGCGCGCGATCACGCGCGACGACGTACCGTCGTCACCGCCGTCCTCGCCTCCGCTGCCGAAGCTGCGATCGCCCTCGTCGATGACCAGCACGATCGGCCCCAGGGCCTTGACCATGCCGAGCACCTTCTCGAGATTGGATTCGGTGGAGCCGACCCACTTCGAGCGGAAATTCTTCAAGGTCACGGCCGACAGGCCGGATGTGTGCACGAAGGCCTTGGCGACGAAGGTCTTGCCGGTGCCCATCGCGCCGACGAACAGCATGCCCATCGGGCAGCGTGTGCGTTCACCGGACTTCACGGCGTCCGCAACCTGAATCAGCTCGGCCTTGATCGCCTCGTTTCCGCCCACGGCATCGAGACCATGGCTGGAATCGAAGAATTCGATCAGCCCTGCGCATTCCTTTTCGATGATCTCGCGCTTGCGCCGGTGCACCAGCTCCAGCACTTCGGCGTAAGGATCGTGCGCCGCGGTCTCGGGCAGCGGTTGCTCGGGATTGATCAGGTGCCGGATCTCGTCGACGTCCATGCCGCGGGTGATGCCGGCCAGCTTCGCGGCGCGCGCGGAAGCATCCGCCGTATTGCCGAGCAGCTGGACGATCAGCGCCGTGCGCTCTTCGTCGCCCAGGCCGCCGGTTTCCTTCGGCGTGAGGAACTGGGCGATCTGCACCGCGCGCAGACCCGAGGTGTGCTCCGCCAGCCGGACGAGCTGCTTGTCGTCGATGTTCTTGTCCGCGTGCCGGATCACGGCGGCGCGCGTCTCGCGATCCGGCAGCGGAATCTCCACCGCACCGACGCGTGGATTGGACACCAGCTTCGGATGCACCTCGGCCAGGGACTCGGACAGCAGGAAGACCACGCTGTCCTTCTCCGCCAGCGCATCCGACAGCGACCAGCGATGCAGCCGCACGACGTTCACGCGATCGCCCTGCGACAGGAAGTGCTCGTCGCCGGGCGGCACGATGCTGCCGGCATACGACAGGATCACCGCCGTCGGCTCGCTTCCATGGAGCTGCCCTTCGAGATAGGCCAGCGGATCTTCGTTACCCAGCGCTGCGAGCAGTTCTTCGGATTTCTCGCTGCCACCCTTGACGAAGCGGACCTTGCTCGCCGGGTCGTAGGTCAGGATGCGCGCCTTGTTGTCCCACAACAGCACGCGAGCCAGGAACTCCTCGAGCGACCAGAACTTGCCGTCGTACAGCACGCGATCAAAGACGTTCCGGTGCAGCAGGAACATCGAAGCCTCGCCTCCGAGGTACTTGCGGCGTACCGTCTCCGCCCACTTCGGCAACGGCGTCTTGCTGGCGGAAGTCGTCTTGGTCATGGCGATGGCCGCGAGAAGGCGTTCATTCGATCGCCGGTCACATCTGCTTGGCGCCGGTGGCCTGCGAGGCCGCGGCGCGCTGACGCTTCATTTCTTCGAGCTGCGCCTTGGCCGTGACCGACCCGCTCTGCGACTGCAGCTTCTTCAGCCGGACATCGAGGTCCGATTCGTGCAGTTCCTTGCCCAGACTGGCCTGCGCCACCGTGGTCTTGATGTGCTCTCGCACCTTGTCCAGCGCCTGCACGTCGGCGTCGACCGACAGCCCTTCTAGCTGGGACTGGATCTGGATGCGCGCCTGCGCGGACTGCATCTTGGCGAGCATGCGGTCCTTCTCGGCCTTGAGTTTGCCGATCTCGCTCTTGACCGCCATCAGCGAGCTCTTGGCGTCATCCGCATCGGCGGTAGCCTGGCTGGCCTCCGCGGTCAGCTCGGCCAGTTCGGCATCCAGCGCGTTCTTTTTCTGGATCAGCACGAGGGCAAGATCGTCCTGCCCGGTGGCCATCGCCGCGTTCAGATCGGCATTGACCTGAGCGAGCCCCTTGCTGGCGGCTTCGACACGCGAACTGATGTCGTCACGCCGACGAATGATCGCGGCAGTGGCGTACTTGAGCTTCTCGTACTTGGCCGTCAGCCCCATGATCGAGTTCTCGTACGCGATCTCGGGGTGGTTCTTCTCGACGTCCGAGATCCACAGCGAGATGAATCCTTTCCATAGATTGCCCAGTCGGGAAAAGAGGTTGATGTCGGCCATTTCGATGTCCCTCAGCGTCGTTCGTTGGAAACAGTAAAACCTTGCGTCGTGTTGCCTCAGGTACTGGCCGCGCGTCGCCGCGCCCACATCCTCGCGTATCCGGCGTACGTCAGATACAACAGCAGCAGCGAGACCGCGCAGACCACGAGCAGTCCCAGTCCCCAGATCGTCACGGAAGTGGCTCGCGCAGCGTCGAGCATGAAGGCGGTCTGTTCGGGTTCGCTGACAACCCACAGGAACAGCGACACCATCACCGCCGACACCAGCAGGCTCGCGACGAGCGATCCCACGACCAGAATCGTCATCTCCTGCCGCGTCGGACGCCGCTGCCGCTCGCTGAGGAACCATCCCATCGCGACACAGGCGCCACCGATCAGCGCGGCGACGGATCCGAACGATCCCAGCGGAAGCACGCGCGCCAGCAGCGCGCAGCCGCCGATCGTTGCGGCGTAACCCAGCGCGAACAGGACGAGATACTTGCTCACGGGCGATCGTTGCCTTGCCGTCGCTCAGCTCGCCTGATTGACGCGCGTGAAGAATTCCTCGTGGTCCGCCGCAAACGAGCGGAAGCCCTTGTGGATCTCGCGTCGCATTTCGTCGTGCAGTTCGGGCGACACGTAGCGGAACGCCAGACGCGCGCCGCGCGTCGCCCACTTGAAGTGATCCGCCTCCGCGCCGCCGCCATGCCCCGAGTGGATCGATACCCATTGGTAGGCCATGTGATCCTGCCCGGCGACGTTCACCTTGTGCTGGCGGAGAAATTCCGTCATTTCCGGCGCGCCTTCGCGCATCGTCTGATCGATCAGCGAGAACTCCTGGTCGGCCAGCAGTTCGGAGCCCAGGTGATATCCCATGCTGCGAAACGCCGCCGGAAGATCGTCCGGCGTGCCCGCACCGTAACCGTGCGCAACCTGTGCGTTGAGGGTGCGAAGCCACAGCGGCTCTCGCAGCAGTTCGTTCAGCGCACCCGCGTCCTCGAACCCATCGACGCCTCGGCCGGCGTGCCAGTCGATCAAGCCCTTGAGCGTGGACTGCGCGAGGCAGCGATGCGTGTCGCGATGCACGGTGTCGCGATCATCGAACTCATCGCGCGCCGCATCGAAGAAAAAACTGGCGACATAGACACTGCGATCCGCCAACTGCTGGATCGGCTGCTGCGGATCGAGAAACAGGCCGCGACAGCGCCCGATCTTGCCGGCCAGCGTTGCGACCGCAGACCCGAAAAAACCGTTCCAGCTGGTGTAGCGACCGAAGAAACGTACGAAACCGGCCGGGTCGCCGAGCGACACCGTGAGCGCGTGGCGCACCCGCGCTTCCGCGGCGTCGAAGCTGGACAGCCCCTTGAGTTCCTCGATGGTGATGGCGGTGGCGACGTTGACGGTCATGATGGCGCTCTCGTCAGTGCTTCGTGGCAGGTACCGTCCGCGGCGCGAGCCGCAGCGGGATGTCGCCCATCTCGGCATCGAGCTTGGAATCGAGCTCCTCGTCGATGTGCAGGCGGTCCACCGCCTCTTGCAAACGCGAGGCCACATCGCCGGCGGTCGGCGAGGTGATGGCCGCCGTGTAGATTTCCTCCACCGCGTCGGGCAGTCCGATCATCGCGGCGTCGACCACCGTCTTTCGCCGCGCGAGCCGCTCGGCTCGCTTGATCAGCTCGTCGAGATCCGCCTTGGCCTTGCGCAAGGTGACGTCGTTCGGATTCTTCTTCAGACGCTCTTCGGTCTGGTAGTGCTGCTTGTTCAGGCCCTTGCTGCCCAGCGAATCGAGACGGTCGCTGATCGACAATTGCGTGAGCCACAGCGAGAGGTAGTCCATCGCGGCATCCTCGAGCCGCTCGAGGTCCCGCTCCGTGATCACGTCCTTGCGGTGCTTCCTCAGGTCCTGGATCGACGCAACGCGATCGAGCATGCGCTGGTAGGTGCCCCAGTGTTCGTCGTCGCGCATCGCCAGACGCTCGATCTGCTTGCGCAGGTGCTCGACGAAGGCGGCGCGCTTCTTGGCGCGGACACGGCGGTCGACCAGATTGCGAAACGTCTGCGACGAAGGGACGAACATCGAGGCGATCGCCTCTCCGGCACCGAACAGCACGATCGGGATCGCGGCACCGGCCAGACCCAGCGGAATCGCGGCGACGGCGGCCGTCGCCAGCGCAGCGAGGCCCAAAGTGACGTTCGTCTGCGTCTTGAGCATCTCGCCGACGTACGAGGGCTTGTCCTCGTCGAGGCCCCGATGCCAGGTTTTGGGCTCGTCGGCCAT
>CAZXXM010000087.1:2449-10460 GCA_964644715.1 uncultured Salinisphaerales bacterium | reverse complement strand
ACCTCGCCCTTGAACGTCTCGATGCCCGGGAACGGCGGCATGTACGGAACCGTCAACACTCCCGACGCGGAGATCAGGTACTGACAGGTGGCGGTCTCTCCCTGGTCCGTCGTCACCCTCCACTGGTTGGAGGCCGCATCGTAGTGGGCGCTCTGGATGCGCGTGCTGAACTGCATGTCGCGCCGCATGTCGTGCTTGTCGACCACCCGGCGCAGGTAGGCGAACACCTCCGGCCACGAGGGCATGCGCTCCTTCCAGTCCCAGGTCTGCAGCAGCTCGTCGTCGAACTTGTAGCAGTAGCACCAGGCTTCGGAGTCGGTGCGCGCGCCCGGATAGCGATTCCAGTACCAGGTGCCGCCCACGTCGGTGCCGGCCTCGAACACTTTGGACTTCAGCCCGATCTTGCGGAACTCGTGCAGGGCACGGATGCCGCCGAATCCGGCGCCGATGACGATGGCGTCGTAGTGCGGAAGGGTGGTCGACATGGAAAGCTCCTGGAAACAGCGGGTGATCCCGCGGACGTTAATGGGTCGGAGTCCGTGAACGCTTGCACCGAGCGGCTCGCGGCCCTCGGGGCGCTCCCTCAGGCTCGCGATGCGATCCGGCCGATCGTCTCCGCCGGAAGGTTGGTATAGGTTTCGAGCACGCGCCGCGTGTCCGCACCCAGCCGATGGCTCGGCTCTAGCGGGCGATGCGGCACGCCGTCGTACTGCATCGGCGAGCGCTGCACCACGATCGGGCCGTAATCCGGATGCTCGATGCGGGTCAGCGCCCCGCGCGCATGCATGTTGGGATCGTTCATGACCTGCTCGAGATCGCGCACCGGCGCGGCGGGCACGGAGGCCTCGATCAGCTTCTCGAACAGCGGCTGCGTGTTCTGCGTCACCGTCCACTGGCTGATCGTCTCGTCGACGAGGTCCATGTGCTCCACGCGCAGCTTGAGCGTCTTCAGGCGCGGGTCGGCCGCCAGATCCGGCCGTTCCATGACCTGCGTCAGCAACTGCCAGTGCGCATCGCCGACGCAGATCAGCGCGATCCACCCGTCCGCGGTCGGGTAGACGTTGTAAGGACTTTCCGCCAGCCCACCGTGACGATTGCCGGTGCGTGCCAGCGCGGCCTGTCCCTGCGTGAACCAGTGCATGCCGAGATTGGACGACAGCGACGCGTAGACCGCGTCCTGCATCGCCACTTCGAGCCGCCTCGCCACGCCGCTGCGCTCGCGTTCGTACAGGGCCGTGGCAATCGCGCCGTAGAGATGGATGCCGGCGAAGAAGTCCGCGATCGCGGGACCGCATTTCACCGGCGGACGGTCCGGAAATCCGGTGACGTGCATCGCGCCCGACATCGCCTGCACCGTGAGGTCCATCGCCGGGTAGTGCGAATAAGGCCCGTTGCGTCCGAAGCCGGAGCTCGAGGCATAGATCAGCCGTGGATTCAGCGCGCGCAGCGCGGTCTCGCCCAGGCCCAGCTTGTCCATGACACCCGGCGCGAAGTTTTCGACCAGCACGTCGGCCTTCGATGCCAGCGCGCGCAGCGCTTCCTTGCCGTCCTCGCTCTTCAGATCGATCTGCAGCGATTCCTTGCAACCGTTCAGCATCGCGAACGGCAGCCCTGCCCCGCCGACCACGCCACGGCGGCGCAAGGGCTCCCCGCCCGGTGGCTCGACCTTGAGCACCGTGGCGCCAGCCAGCGCCATCAGGTAGGTCGCGTAGGGCCCGTTGTAGATCTGCGTCAGATCGAGAACGAGCAGGCCTTGCATCGGGAAAGCGGAGGTATCGTCAGCACTCATCGGACGGATCGATCAGGACCGGACGAGAACGGCGCGTCCCATCACGCGGCCGGCCTTGAGATCGAGCAAGGCCTCGTTGACCTTGTCGACCGGACAGCACTGCACCGGCGTGGGCCTGAGCTTGCCGCTGTTGGCCAGCGCCAGCACTTCGCGCAAATCGGCCGGCGTGCCGGTGTTGCTGCCGCGAATCGTCAGCGCGCGAAAGATCATGCCGGCGAGCGACAGCGGCAGCTCGCCGCCCGCGACACCGACCATGACCAGGGTGCCGCCCTTGCCGAGAACGTCGAAGGCGACGCGCGCGGTGCCGTCGTTGTTGACGAAGTCGAGCACCGCCGCCACCGGCGCGCCGCAGGCCGTGGCGATGCGGCCTGCCAGCCCATCCGCGGTGCCGTCCACGGCCTGGCTCGCACCGGCCTCCAGCGCCGCGGCGCGCTTGGCCGGATCCAGATCCACCGACACGATGTGGCGATGGCCGAAGGCCTGCAACATCGCGATGGCGAGCAGGCCCAGGCCGCCCGCGCCGATCAGCACGACGGGCTTGTCGGGGGCGAGCTTCGGCAGCTTCTTCACGGCGGAGAGCACGCTCAGGCCCGAGCAGGCGTAGGTCGCGGCCAGCGCAGGATCCACGTTGCCGGGATCCGCGAGATAACGGGAGTGCGGAACGACCACGTGCGAACCGAATCCGCCGTTGCGCACCACGCCGATCGAACGCTGCGCCGTGCACAGGTTGTCGTCACCGGCGGCGCAGGCTTCACAGTTGCCGCAGCCGAGCCAGGGATAGACCACGCGCACGTCGCCGATCTTCACGCCGGTCGCATCGGGTCCGAGCCTGGCGACTCGACCCGCGATCTCGTGCCCAGGCGAGCGCGGCAGTTCCACGCCGCGATCCGCAAGCTTCATGATCTTGCCGCCGCCCATGTTGTATTCGCCCTTCCAGAAATGCAGGTCGGAATGGCAGATGCCGCAATGCGTGACTTCGATCAGCACTTCGGTGCCCTGCGGCTCCGGCGTCGGCAGATCGAAGGATTCCAGCGGCGCGCTCGGCTTGACCACCATCCAGGCTTGCATGGTTCTCGTCTCCTTTCGTTTTCGTTATGGACCGCGGGGCTACTCGAACAGCGCGCGACGCAGGGCTTCGATCTCGTCGCGTACCAGCGCCCTGGCGCAGCGTGCATCGACCACGAGATTGAAGGCGTGGAACGCACCGGGATGGACGTGCAGTTCGAGCGCGACACCGGCATCCACCAGGCGCGTCGCGAACGCGAGGTCCTCGGCGGCGAACAGGTCGAGCGAACCCAGCGCCATGAACGTCGGCGGCAGTCCCGACACGTCGGCGGCGCGCGCCGGCACGGCGAACGGCGGTGGCGTCGAGCGGTCATGTCCGCGCAGCAGCGAGGCCCAGCCGAAGCGATTGGCGCCGGATGTCCAGACGAAGCGCCCGTTGAACGGGTGCTCGCCGGTGCGATCGTCGAGCATCGGGAACAGCAGATGCAGGTGCGCAATCCGCGGCGTGCCCTGCGCGTGCTCGCGCAGCGCCAGCCCCGTCGCGAGTCCGCCGCCGGCACTGACGCCGCGTACCGCGATGCGTCGCGTGTCGATGTCCAGGACTTCGGCCTGCGCATGCAGCCAGCGCAGCGAGGCCGTGGCATCGTCGAGCGCCGCGGGATGCGGATGCTCGGGCGCGAGCCGATAGTCGGGCGCGAGTCCGACCACACCGAGCGTCGCGGCGAAGAGGCGCATCGCGCGATCGTCGCGCTGCGCGGTGCCGGCGACGTAGCCGCCGCCGTGAAGATCGAGCACCGCAGGACGCCGCGACGGCGGGCTCGTCTGCGCGGGCTCGTACAGCAGTGCCGAAACCGGCGGCGCACCGTCGAGTCCGGGAATCTCGACGCGCCGGACCATCACGCCGTTTTCGTCCGTACCGAGCGCGGCGGGCACCCCGGATACGGCGGTACGCACGGAGGGAAGGCTGGCTTCGGATAAACCCGACAAGTCCGGCAGCAGGCCGACGACGGCACGCAGGTCCGGGTCGACGCGCGACAGCGGATCCTGGGCGCTCATGCCGCCGCCTTCGTCTGCGAAGGCTTCAGCACGAAGCCGCGGTAGCCGGCCGCGACCACCTCGTCGCACTTGTTGCGATACGCACCGACGCCACCGATGTACGGCAGGAAGATCCGCGGCTTGCCAGGAATGTTGGCGCCCATGTACCAGGACGCGGCCTGCGGATAGAGCGTGGTGTCGGCCACCTCGCGCACGTGGTCGACCCAGGCGTCCTGAGCCTCGGTCGAGGCCTCGATCGTGGCGAAATCGTTTTTCCGCAGGTGTTCCAGGCAATCGACGATCCAGTCGACGTGCTGCTCGATCGACGTGACCATGTTGCTCAGCACCGACGGGCTGCCGGGGCCGGTCACCGTGAACAGGTTCGGCAGGCCCGCGACCATCAGGCCGAGGTAGTTGCGGGGCCCCTCCTCCCAGGCCCGGCGCAGCGACATGCCCTCCGTGGTGCTGATGTCCATCGACAGCAAGGTGCCCGTCATCGCATCGAAACCGGTCGCGCAGATCAGCACGTCGGCGGGATATTCCTCGCGTGCGGTCTTCACGCCCTGCGCCGTGATCGTCTGCAGCGGCTCGGCGTTGAGATCGACCAGCGACACGTTGTCGCGGTTGTAGGTCGAGTAGTAGTCGGTGTCCAGGCAGATACGCTTGGTGCCGATCGGGTACGAGGTCGGCGTGAGCTTGCGCGCCGTGTCGGGGTCGCGCACGGTCGCCGCGATCTTGTCGCGCACGAACTGCGCGGCGATCGCGTTGGCCTCGTGGGTGCGCACGAGATCGGTGTAGGCATGCATGAAGTTGGCGCCGCCGATCTTCCAGCGCCGCTCGAACTCCGCCTGCCGCACCTCGTCCGCGGTCCCGATCGCCGGCTGCGTGGCGTACTCGTAGGTGGCGCCGCTGCGCGACTGGCGCAGCATCGCGCGTCGCGACGGGTACGTCGCCTTGACCTCGCGGATCTCCTCGGGCTCCAGCGGGCGGTTCACGGCCGGGATGCTGAAGTTCGGGGTGCGCTGAAAGACCGTCAGGTGGGCCGCCTGCCGTGCGATCACCGGAATCGCCTGGATCGCCGACGAGCCCGTGCCGATCACGGCGACACGCTTTCCGGTGAAGTCCTGCGGCTGATGCGGCCATCGCCCGGTATGCAATACGGGGCCTTCGAAGTCGGCGAGGCCGGGCAGCTTCGGAATGCTCGACGTCGACAGGCAGCCCGTCGCCATCGCGACGAAGCGCGACCGGAAGCGGCCGCCGTCCTCCGCTTCCACCGTCCAGCGTTCGGCCGCGTTGTCGAAGATCGCGGACCGCACCTTCGTGTCGAAGCGGATGTCGCGCTCGAGGTCGAATCGCTCGGCCACGTGTTCCAGGTAGGCCAGGATCTCGGGCTGGCCGGCGTAGCGCTCGGTCCAGTTCCACTCCTGCTGCAGCGCCTCGTCGAAGGAGTACGAATACTCGACGCTCGGCACGTCGCAGCGCGCACCGGGGTAGCGGTTCCAGTACCAGGTGCCACCGACGCCGCCGGCCGCCTCCAGCACGATGGTCGAGTAGCCGGCGCGGCGCAGGCGATGCAGCAGATACAGGCCGGAGAATCCGGCCCCGACGACGACGACGTCGAAGTCGCGGGTGTCTTTGGACGTGCTCATGGTGGTCACTGCGTGTTGAGCCAGACCGTCTTCGCGGTCAGGTATTCGTCGATGTGGAACGGCCCGCCCTTGACGCCATAACCGCTGGCGCGGGTGCCCGCCATCGGCACGCTCGGATCAGTCACGCCGTAGCAATTGGCCCAGGCCATGCCGACCTTCAGCTCGGCAGTGACGCGATGCACGCGCCCGACGTCGCGGCTCCACAGCGCACCGGCGAGGCCGTAGCTGGTGTCGTTCGCGAGGCGGATCGCTTCCTCCTCGGTGTCGAACGGAATCGCGGCGAGCACCGGCCCGAAGATTTCTTCGCGCGCGATGCGCATGTCGTTGTGCACGTCGGCGAGCACCGTCGGCGGCACGAAGTAGCCGTTCGCGAGCGATCCGCCGACACGTTCGCCGCCGGACAGAATGCGCACGCCCTCGGAGCGTGCGACCTCGAAGTAGCCCTGCACGCGATCGAGCTGCGCGCGCGACGCCAGCGGCCCGAGCTGCGTCGACGGATCCAGGCTGTCGCCGACCCTGAGCGCGCGCCCGGCCGCGGCGACCTTTTCGATGAACGTGTCGTAGATCGAACGCTCCACCAGCAGGCGCGTCCCGGCGTAGCAGACCTGGCCGGTGTTGTTGAAGCAGCCCATCGCCGCGCCTGCGGCCGCCGCGTCGAGATTCGCGTCGGCGAAGACGATGTCCGGCGACTTGCCGCCCAGTTCCACCGACACGCGCTTGAGATTGCTCGCGGAGGCTTCGACGATCCTGCGCCCGGTCACCGTCGAACCCGTGAACGTCACGCGGTCCACGTCCATGTGTCCCGCGAGGGCGGCGCCCGCCGTCGGCCCGGGACCCGGCACGACGTTGACCACCCCGGGAGGAACACCGGCCTGCGTCAGGATCTCCGCCATCATCAGCGCCGACAGCGGCGCCTCCTCGGCGGGCTTGAGCACCAGGGTGCAGCCGGTGGCCAGCGACGGGCAGAGGCTCCACAGCTGCGTGATCAGCGGACCGTTCCACGGAATGATCGCGCCGACGACGCCGAGCGGCTGCTTGAGCGAGTAGCTCATGAACTCGCCCGGCACGGAATTGGCGAACACCGTGCCGCGCGGCTGCACCGCCTGCGAGGCGTAGAAGCGGAACGCGAGCTGGATCCAGCGGCGGAATGTGGAGGTGCGCGCGATCGGCGCTCCCATGTCGAGCGTTTCGAGCCGCGCGAGATCTTCAAAGCGCTCTTCGATCGCGGCCAGCACCTTGTGCATCAGGTTCTGGCGATCGAGCGGCTTGAGCCTGCGCCAGTCGCTGTTGAACGCGCGGCGCGCGGCGGCCACGGCCAGATCGATGTCTTCGGCCCCGCCGCGTGCGACTTTCGTCAGTACCTCGCCGGTCGACGGATTGATGCAGTCGAAGGTCTCGCCGGAGCGAGCCGGAACCCATTTCCCGTCGATGAACAGCGGTCGGACGGAACCGTTCAGGAACGGATGCGAGATCGGCATGTCGGGGTCTCCTTTCGCGTCTGCTGCGCGTCTGTGGTGCGGCGATCGATGATTGCGCATGCGTCGCGGCACGACCAATACGAATCGGCTCTGGCAGGAATACCGGCTTCGTATCGCGTTCTCCCGCTCGCTCCGGTCCAGGTTGCGAGGCCGGGGTGACGGATCCGGATGGTCGCAGCGATGGAACGCGACGGCCAATCCCGAATTCCTCTGCCTCCGATATGGATTCGATATGGCACGCGTCCGTCGGCCTGTGGTTTGATCGGTAATTCCGGCGTCATCGTCCGGCCGCACTCCGAACCAGGAAAAAGGAACTGCATGAACGCGAACTCGACCGATCCTTATCGACTCGACGGCAAGGTGGCGCTGGTCACGGGCGCCGGACGTGCCGACGGACTGGGTGCCGCGATCGCCGCCGCGCTCGTCGCCGGCGGTGCAAAGGTGCTCATCACCGACATCAACCCGCAGGGCGAAACCGTCGCAGCGCAGCTCGGCGCGTCGTCGGCCTTCGTCGAGCAGGACGTGACGCTCGAAGCCGACTGGGAACGAGCGATGAGCGCGGTGCTCGAGCGCTTCGGCGGTCTCGATATCGTCGTCAACAACGCGGGCATCGAACTGGCGGGGTTCTTCGCCGACATGTCCGTCGAAGACTTCCGCCGGCAGATGGACGTCAACACGACGAGCGTGTTCCTCGGCATCAAGCACGCGATCCGCGCGATGCGCCCGGGCGGCGCGGCCGGGCGCGGCGGCGCCATCGTCAATCTCTCGTCGATCGGCGGCATCAAGGGCGCTGCGGGTCTGGGCGCCTACTGCGGCAGCAAGGGCGCCGTGAGGCTCATGACCAAGGCCGCCGCGGTCGAGTGCGCACGCCATGGCTATGGCATCCGCGTGAACTCGGTCCACCCGGGACTCATCAAGACCGACATGGGCATCCAGACGCTCAAGGCCTACGTGCGGCTGGGCCTGCTGCCGAACGAGGAAGTCGCGGAGAAGGCCGTCGCCTCGCGTTACCCGCTGGGCCTGGGCAGTGTCGCGGACGTGGCCAACGCCGTTCG
>CAZXXM010000087.1:0-2349 GCA_964644715.1 uncultured Salinisphaerales bacterium | reverse complement strand
AACCGCTTGGGCAGCAGCCCGCGCAGCTCCGCATCACTCAGGTCGCGCCACTTGCCCACCTTCAGCTCGCCGAGCTGGATGTTGACCACGCGCACGCGCTGCAGGCGCCGCACGTCGTAGCCGAACACTTCGCACATGCGACGGATCTGGCGATTGAGCCCCTGCGTGAGCGTGATGCGGAACACGCGCGGCGCCACCACACGGACCTTGCACGGCCTCGTCGTCACCTCGAGTTCGGGCAGGCGCACGCCGTTCGACATGCCCTTCACGAAGGCCTCGTCGACCGGCCTGTCGACGGTGACGATGTATTCCTTCTCGTGGTGGTTCTCCACCCGCAGGATCTCGTTGACGATGTCGCCCTGGTTCGTCAGCAGGATCAGGCCTTCCGATTCCTTGTCGAGCCGGCCGATCGGAAAGATGCGTTCGCGGTGTGCGACGAAGTCGATGATGTTGCCGGCGACGTGGCGTTCGGTCGTGCAGGTGATGCCGACGGGCTTGTTCAGCGCGATGTAGACCGGCTTGCGCTTGGCGCCGATGGGCCTGCCGTCGACGGTCACGGTATCGCCCTCGCCGACGCGCGTGCCCAATTCCGCTTTCGCGCCGTTGACACCGACGCGCCCCGCCTCGATCCAGGCGTCGGCTTCGCGGCGCGAGCAGACGCCCGTCTCGCTGATGTACTTGTTGAGCCGCATGCCGTCCGGCATCGGATCAGCGCGCCGGAAAGAAGCGGTTCTCGGGACGCGGCAACCCCAGGTGCTCGCGCAGGGTCCTGCCCTCGTAGCGCTTGCGGAAGATGCCGCGGCGCTGCAGCTCCGGCACCACCTGGTCGACGAAGTCGTTCAGGCCCTCCGGCAAGTACGGGAACATCACGTTGAAGCCGTCGGAGCCCTTCGTGAGCAGCCATTCCTCCATCTGGTCGGCGATGGTCTTGGCGGTACCGACCATCGACAGCCCCGCGTAACCTCCGACGCGACTGGCGAGCTGGCGCACCGTCAGGTTTTCTGCGCGGGCCGCGGCCAGCACCAGCGCGCGCTGCGTCTTGCTCTGGTTGCTTTCGGGAATGTCGGGCAGCGGCGCATCCGGATCGAACTTCGACGCGTCGGTGCCGAGCATGATCGACAGCGAGGCCAACCCCGAGTCGTAATGGACGAGGCTGTCCAGATGCAGGCGCTTGCGACGTGCCTCCTCGACGGTGTCACCCACGACGACGAAGCAAGCCGGCAGGATCTTGAGCCGGTCCGCCGGCCGCCCGACCTTGGCCATGCGTGCCTTGATGTCGGCGTAGAACCCCTGTGCCTCGGCCAGGGTACCGGCCGCACCGAAGATCACTTCCGCGGTTTCCGCCGCGAGTTGCCGACCCGGCTCCGAGGCGCCGGCCTGCACGATCACCGGCCAGCCCTGCACCGGCCGCGCGATGTTCAAGGGCCCGCGCACCGACAGGAACTCGCCCTTGTGGCCGAGCACGTGCATCTTCGACGGATCGAAGAACAAGCCTTTTTCAACCTCGCGTCCGAAGGCGTCGTCGGCGAATGAATCCCACAAACCGGTGACCACGTCGTAGAACTCGCGTGCACGTCGATAGCGCTCGCCGTGCTCCATGTGATCGTCCATGCCGAAGTTCAGCGCGGCATCCGGATTCGACGTGGTCACGATGTTCCACCCTGCCCGTCCCTCGCTGATCCAGTCCAGAGACGCGAACTTGCGGGCCACGTGGTAGGGCTGCTCGAACGTCGTCGACGCGGTCGCGATCAGTCCGATGCGCTCGGTGGCCGTTGCCAGCGCGGGCAACAGCGTCAGCGGATCGAACGAGGTCACCGTATGACTGCGCTTGAGCGCCTCGGTGGGCATGTTCAGCACGGCCAGATGGTCGGCCATGAAGAAAGCGTCGAAGCAGCCGCGTTCCAGCGTGCGCGCCAGTTCGCGCAGGCGGCTGAAGTTGAAGTTGGCATCCGCCCAGGCGCCGGGATAGCGCCAGGCGCCGGTGTGGATGCTGACGGGGCGCATGAAGGCGCCGAGATGGAGCTGGGGGGTGTGCGAACTCATACCCGGAATTTACCGCGAACCCCGCGCCCACCCGTAGCCCTGATGCAGTGCGGATGCAGTCCGGCGTGGACTTTCTGTCCACGAGCACCCCGGCACCACGCCTGCCACGCTGCCCTGTCGGAATTTTGCCTCCGCGCTTGCGCGAGGATCACTCGAGAGGACGCGCCACATGCTCCGATGTGCTCGTCAAGAGTGGCTTCTCTTCCTCGCGCCCTTACAATAAGCCGACGCGCCCTTAGCTCAGCTGGATAGAGCATTAGGCTTCGAACCTAAGGGTCGGGAGTTCGAATCTCTCAGGGCGCGCCA
>CAZXXM010000086.1:0-10554 GCA_964644715.1 uncultured Salinisphaerales bacterium | reverse complement strand
CCGGCCAGGCCGAGCACCGCCCCGGCACCCAGCACCAGTGCCAAGGTCTGCGGATCGGGTCCGCGCAGGCTGAACGCACCTTCGTACAGCGCGACGAGGTGATTCACGGGGGCGTTCAAGGCGTAGCGAGCGATGTAGACCGCCAGGATCGCGAAGACGCCGCCGGACAGGCCGTACCACAGGCCCGCGTACAGGAACGGTCGGCGGATGAAGCCGGGCGGCGCGCCGATCAGCTTCATGACGACGATCTCCTCGCGCCGTGACTCGATGTCGAGGCGGATCGTGTTGCCCATCGCCAGCACCGCCGCGATTCCCAGCGCGATGGCGAGCAACAGGGCCAGGCGCGAGGCCACGGCGAGCGCGCCGGACAGGCGCTGGCTCCAGGTATCGTCGAGGAGGACGCGTTCGACGCTGTCGCGTCCGCGCAGATCCTTCGCCAGCCGGGCCAGGCTCTCGGCGTCTTCCTCGGCGCCGGGCGTGATCGAGATCGACGCCGGCAGCGGGTTGGTTTCCAGCGCATCGAGCACCGCGCCCATGTCGGTGCGGGCGCGGAAATCCTTCAGTGCCTGATCGCGCGAGGTATAGGCAGTGCTCGCGACCTCCGCGCGCTTGCCCAGCGAGGCGGTCAGCGCGCGACCGTCGGACTCGGTGACGCCGTCCTTCAGGAAGACCGTGATGTTGCGCGTTTCGTTGAGGCCGCCCGCCGCGGTGCGCAGGTTCTCGACCAGCAGGTGCAGGCCGGCCGGCAGCGCCAGTGTGATGCCGATGACCAGCGAGGTCAGCAAGGTGCCGACCGGATCGCGCCACTGGCGGCCGAACGCGGCGACGCAGACCCGCAGGTGCTCGCCGAGCCAGCGCTGCAGAAAGTTGGGCCGCTTGAGCGTCATGAGCGCTCCCGGTAGGGGCGGCGATGCATCGGCCTGCGGCAGCTCATGGCATCGCCGTCAGCCGCGACGCGGCTTCGGGGCGCGCCTGGCTTTCGCGCCCTGCCTCGAGATGGATCGCCCGATGCCCCAGCTGCTCGATCAGGTCGATCGCGTGCGTGGCGATCAGAAAACTCACGCCGGCTTCGTTGAAGCGCTCGAACAGGCGCATCACGTCGAGCGCCATGCGTGGATCGAGGTTGCCGGTGGGTTCGTCGGCGAGGATCAGCTGGGGGCGCGCGACGATCGCGCGGGCGATGCCGGCGCGCTGCTGTTCGCCTCCGGACAGCGTGCGCGGCAGCGACTTCTCGCGGCCGAGCAGGCCGACGGCATCGAGCGCCGCGCGTACGCGGCGCGCGAGGTCGGCATGCGCCAGCCCGCGGATCACCAGTGGCAGCGCGATGTTGTCGAACACGCTGCGGTCGTGCAGCAGCTGGAAGTCCTGGAAGATCATGCCCAGCTCGCGCCGGTGCGCCGGGACTTTGCCGTCGCGCACGCCGGCGAGGTCGCGGCCATTCATCAGAACGCGCCCGCGCGTCGCACGTAGCTGCATCGCGGCCAGCCGCAGCACGGTGGACTTGCCGGCGCCGCTGGGCCCGGTGAGGAACAGCATCTCGCCGCGCGCGAGCTTGAAATCCAGGCCGTTGAGCACGTCGGCGCCGCCCTTGTAGCGGCAGCCGACATCCTGGAATTCGAGGATGTGCTCGCTGGGCGCGGAGGTCTTGCTCACGCTCAGCTTCCGATCAGCGCTTCGGCGTACGTCGCCGCGTCGAAGGGTTCCAGGTCGTCGATGCCCTCGCCGAGCCCGACGAAACGCACCGGCAGCGACAGGCGCTTGGCGATCGCCATCAGGATGCCGCCCTTGGCGGTGCCGTCGAGCTTGGTGATGGTGATGCCGGTCAGCCCGATCGCCTCGTGGAACTGGACCGCCTGGTTCAGCGCGTTCTGGCCGGTGGTGGCGTCGACCACGAGCATGACCTCGTGCGGCGCGTACGCATCGTGCTTCTGCACCACGCGCTTGATCTTGCGCAGCTCGTCCATCAGGTGGCTCTGCGTGTGCAGGCGCCCGGCGGTGTCGGCGATGACGACGTCGATGTTGCGGGCCTTGGCCGACTGCACGGCGTCGAAGATCACGCTCGCCGAGTCCGCGCCTTCACCCTGCGACAGGATCGGCACGCCGGCGCGCTCGGCCCAGGTCGTGAGCTGCTGCGTGGCCGCGGCGCGGAACGTGTCGCCGGCGGCGAGCAGCACCGACTTGCCCTCGCGCTTGAAGCGCATCGCCATCTTGCCGATCGTCGTGGTCTTGCCCACACCGTTCACGCCGGCGACGAACAGGATGTAGGGCTTGATGAAGGCCGGGATCTTCAGCGGCTCGGTGACCGGGGCGAGCAGCTCGACGAGCGCCTTCTTCAGCGTTTCGCGCAGCTGCTTTTCGTTCTTGATGCGGCCGAGGTTGATGTCGGTCTGGATGCGGTCGACGAGCCATTGCGTGACGTCGATGCCGGTGTCGGCCATCAGCAGCCGTGTCTCGAAATCCTCGAGCGCATCGGGCCGCAGCTTCTCGGCCGCGAAGAAGCTGCCGATGTCGCGGGTCAGGAAGGAGTCGCCCTTGTTCAGGCGAGACCGGAATTTCGAGAGCAGGTTCTGGGAGTCGGCCATGTCAGGGAGCTTGCAGCGGTACCGGCAGGCCGGGCGCCGCTTCCGGGATCGGCGAAGTGTAAAGAACCCGCGGGGGGCCCATCAGCCACAGGCGCTGCGTGTCGCGCTCGACGATGCGGATTGCGGTGTCGCGCGTACTGGCCGGCAGCGGCGGCAGGATCGGCTTGTCGGGCTCGGTGACCGGGTAGCGGAACAGCCGGTAATAGGTGCGCGCGCGCTGCTCGGTGACGGCGCCCAGCCAGACCGGCAGTTCCTTGCCGTCGGCGATCACGCGGGTTCCCGAATCCCACAGGCGGATCAGGTGCTGATGTTCGTCGTCCACCGGGCGGCGCAGGCTCAGGCGTGCATGGCTGCCGGCGTGAACCTGCGGCAGCACCGGCAGCGAGGCGATCGTCGTGGTTTCGGTCAGCCAGCGCAGCGTGTCGGCGAAGCTCAGCGGCGTCAGCGGCTGCCACCCCGCGGCCAGCAGTTCGGATTCGACGCGCGATTCGTCCGCGGCCCACTGAAGGTCGAAGTGGCGGCCGCTGCGGCCTCGCACGTCGATGCGCGACGGCGGAAGGTCGCGCCATCCGCCGTCCCACCACGCATCGACCGGCATCGTGTGCGGCAGTGTCGGAGGGCTGGCGGCTGCGGCGTGCGTGGCCGCGCGATCCACGCCCCAGGTCATGCCCACGGCGACGGCGAACGCCGACAGCACCGGCAGCGCGAAACTGCCGGCGAACAAGCGCTCGGGCCCGTGCTGGCGATAGCCCAGGGTCAGCGCTGCCGTCCACAGCAGGCCCATGACGATCGCCAGGCTGTTGAAGCCGAGCCATTCCTGTCCGAGCACCAGCCGGGCGAGCGCCACCAGCAGCACCACCGCGGTGGCCAGGCTGTACGCGAACAGCCGTACGCGCACCGGCCGCAAGGTGGCGAACAAGGTCGCCGCGCAGCCGTAGACGATCGTGACCAGCGCGAGGTCGCGCGGCGGCGCAGGCCCGCCTCCGTGCGCGAAGAACGCCGACGGCGGCGGCAGCAGCGGGCCGAACTGCATCAGCAAGGTCACCACGACGCCAAACGTCAGCGCCGATACCCAGTGGGCCGCGGCGCGCAGCCGGCGGCGCCACAGCAGGACGCCGAGCACCGCCACCGCGGTACTTCCGTAGACCGGCCATTCGCCGAGCCGCGCGATGAAACGGGCCACGGCCGTGCCCCAGGGCGTGGACAGGTCGGACAGCGTCTGGTGAACCAGCGCGTCGAGCGGGCCCGGAAAACCGCGCCATCCGGCGCCGCCGAAGCTGACGAGCCACAGCATGCCGGCGACCAGCAGCAGCACGCCCACCGCGATCAGGGCCGGCATCTCGGGCTGCGCCGGGTCGGCCAGACCCGGCCCGAAGCGGCCCAGCCGGCGATGGCGGCGGCTCCACTCGAGCAGGCCGCGCACCCAGCTTCCGGCGCGCAGATTGAAGAGGCCGATGGCCGCGCGCGCCGCCCAGATGCCGAAGACCAGCAGCAGGATGTTCAGCACCAGCAGACCGGCGAGGCGCGTCGCGACTTCGGCGGCCAGTCCCAGCGAGGCGCCGAACAGCACGCCGGGCACCAGGAAGATCAGCGCCCACAGCAGCGCCGCGAGCGCGTCGATGATCAGGAAGAACCACACCGACATGTGCGAGGCGCCGGCCAGCGCCGGCGTGATCGAGCGCACCGGCCCGAGGAAGCGCGCGAGCATCACGCCCTTGCCGCCGTGCCGCGCGAAGAAGCGTCGCCCGCCGTTGACGAAGTCGGGATAGCGCAGCAGCCAGCGCGACTGGAACAGCCGCTCGCCGTAGCGGCGGCCCAGCGCGAAGCTCAGCGCATCGCCGGCCAGGGCTCCGGCCGCTGCGATCAGTGCGGTGGGCCAGAGCTCCAGAGAGCCGACGGCGACCAGGGCGCCCATGCCGAACAGTACGACGGCGGCCGGTACGAAGGCCCCGACGATGAAGATCGCGTCGAGCATCGACACCAGGAACAGCAATACCAGCGACTCTCCCGGATGCGCCGCGATCCAGGCGAACAGGCTCTGCGCGTGTTCGAGCACGGGGCCGGACTTCGATCAGTACAAGCCGTCGCCGCAACGCATCGGGCGAGCGTGGCGCCTCACGCCGCGAGCAGCGCAAAAGCCTCGCGCGCGGCGACGAGCGTGTGCCCGATCTCGCTCGCGCCGTGTGCGGCCGAGACGAAGCCCGCCTCGTAGGCCGACGGCGCGAGATAGACGCCCCGATCCAGCATCAGGTGGAAGAAACGCTTGAAGCGCTCGATGTCGCAGGCTCCGACGTCGGCGAGCGTCTGGATCGGACCGCGCCCGAAGTACAGGCCGAACATGCTGCCGACCTGCGTCGTCGTGAACGCGATGCCCGACGCGTCCGCGGCCGCTTGCAGGCCGCTGCACAGCGTGCGCGTGCTCGCGTCGAGCGATGCGTAGATCGCGTCGTCGTCGAGCGCGCGCAGCAGCGCGAGCCCCGCCGACATCGCCAGCGGATTGCCGCTCAGGGTGCCGGCCTGGTAGATCGGCCCGAGCGGCGCGAGCTTCTGCATGACGTCGCGACGTCCGCCGAACGCGCCCACCGGCAGGCCACCGCCGATGATCTTGCCCAGGGTGATCAGGTCCGGCGCGATGCCGTAGAGACCGGTCGCGCACCGGGGCCCGACGCGAAAACCGGTCATGACCTCGTCGAAGATCAGCAGCGCGCCGCGCTGCGTGCAGATCTCGCGCAGGCCTTCCAGAAAACCCGGGTTCGGCGGCACGCAGTTCATGTTGCCGGCGACCGGCTCGACGATGATGCAGGCGATCGAGTCCGGGTTCGCGTCGAACAGCGTGTGCACGGAGTCCAGGTCGTTGTACGTGGCGGTCAAGGTCAGTGCGGCGAGCTCGGCCGGCACGCCGGGCGAGGTCGGAACGCCGAAGGTCAGCAGGCCAGAGCCGGCCTTCACCAGCAGCGAATCGCCGTGGCCGTGATAGCAGCCCTCGAACTTCAGGATCTTGTCGCGGCCGGTGAAGCCGCGCGCGACGCGCAGCGCCGACATCGTCGCCTCGGTGCCGCTCGAGCACAGCCGCACCATGTCCAGGTGCGGCACGCGGCGGCACAGCAGCTCGGCCATCTCGATCTCGGCCTCGGTCGGCGCGCCGTAGCTCATGCCGATCGCCGCCTGCTTCGTCACGGCCTCGATCACCGCCGGATGCTGATGCCCGAGGATCATCGGGCCCCAGGAGCCGACGTAGTCGATGTAGTCCTTGCCATCGGCGTCGCGAATGATCGCGCCCTTGGCCTGCGTGATGAAGCGCGGGGTGCCACCGACGGACTTGAATGCGCGCACCGGCGAGTTCACGCCGCCCGGGATGGTCTTCTGCGCGCGCGCGAACAGCGCGTCAGATCGGGTCGTGTCGGTTCGGGACATGGTCGTGACGCGAGGGTTTGCGGCTGGCGGGAAAGGAGATTCTACGTTCCGCGGCGCGGCTCGCCGAACAGCCAGGCGAAGAACAAGGCCGCGAACACCAGATCCGCGGACATCAGCATGGCGAATCGCCCGCTGGCCAGGCCGTTGCACCACAAGCCTGCGACGCCGAGAAAGGCGAGCAGCTTTCCGCTGGCGGCGAGCGTCAGCAGCGATCGATCGATGAGTCTTCGACGGGCGAGCCACAGGTACGCAACCCCGAAAAGCGCGATGAAAAGGGCGAGCAGCAAGCGGTATACCGCGGGTGCGGAATCCTGCGGCAGGCCCGCGAGCCGGCCGGGAAGCGATTGCGGAGCCAGGACGATCAGCGCCACGCCCAGGTTCGCCGCCGCCGTCGTCCACAGCGCGACGCGCAGCAGCGGCTCGGGCGGCGCACGCATCAGCCGAACTGCCGGGCGTACGCGCGCGCCGCCGCCTCGATGTCCGGTGCGGCGAAGACGCCGTCGACGGCTGCGATCAGGTCGGCGCCGGCAGCGATCAGCGGCCCGCAGTTCTGCGGTGTGATGCCGCCGATCGCGCACAGCGGCAGCGAAGTGGAGACGCGGGCCTGTTCGAGCAGCGCGAGCGTGGCGTGCCGCGCATCGGGTTTGGTCCGCGACGGGAAGAACGCGCCGAACGCCAGATAGTCCGCGCCGCCCTCACTGGCGTGGCGTGCACGCGCCAGCGAGTCCTGGCAGGTGATGCCGATCAGCCGATCCGGCCCCAGCCGGGCACGCGCCTCGACCAGGCCCATGTCGTCGAGACCTAGATGCACGCCATGTGCGCCGGCTTCGAGCGCCAGCTCGACGTCGTCGTTGACGATCAGCTTCGCGCGATGGCGCTCGCACAGGTCGCGCAGCGCGCGCGCGGACGCCAGGCGCCGCGCCTGCTCGTCGGTCTTGTCGCGGTACTGGATCAGGCGGGCGCCGCCGCGCAGGGCGGATTCGACCGCGGCCAGCAGGCGCGGTGGATCCAGGCACAGGCTCGTCGGCGTGATGGCATACAGACCGCGCATGCAGGAGTTCCTCAGTGTCGTCCGGGGATGCGCCGGCCGTGGCCGACCGCGATCGCGCGTTCGAGCGTCGATTGTGTCCAGCTTTGGCCGCTGGTGATGGCCGTTTCCATGTCGTCGCCGGCGGCCAGCCGCGCGGCGATCGCCGAGGCGAGCGTGCACCCGGCGCCGTGAAACGTCTCGGGCAATCGTTGCCAGCTGTAGCGGCGCGGGACCACGCCCGGCCGATACCAGGTGTTGCGCACCTGCGCGCCCGGCTCGTCGCCGCCGGTGATCAGCAGATTCGCGCAGCCGCGGGCCAGCAGGACCGACGCGCAGGCGTCGGCGTCGGCATCCGGGGCGGCCTGCGCGAGACGGCGGGCCTCGGCGGCATTCGGCGTCAGCAGGCTCACGTTCGGCACGAGCTGCTCCCGTATCGCCGATTCCAGCGAGGATCCGGCGAGTTCGCGCCCGCCGCCGGCGCGCAGCACCGGATCGAGCACGGCCGGGACGCCGAGTCTCGCGACGAGGGCGAGGGCCAGCGCGACCTGCGCCGGATCGCCCAGCAGGCCGATCTTGATCGCCCGGATGTCGCAATCGGCTTCCAGCCTTGCGAGCTGTTCGGACAGCAGCCCGGGTGGCACCGTCTCGACGCGCGCGACGTTGCGGCTGTCCTGGACCGTCAGCGCCGTGATCACGCTCAGCGGGTGCAGGCCCTGGGCGGCGATGGCCTCGATGTCGGCATGAATGCCGGCGCCCCCGACGGGGTCGTGGCCGGACAGACTCAGCACGCAGGGACGGCGGATGCTCATCGCCGAATTCTCGCCCGTATGGTGTCCGACCGGGCTTTCACACAATCTTGTGCGATGCAACATCCATCGATGGACTATTCACAGCGGAGTGCACACGGCGTGCGGAACCCCGTATTTGCGTAACATTTTTGAAAGAATGCTGCAGCAATTGCATAACTCGATGATTAAAATCACGAAAACAGCTTGAGCAGAAACTGGTCGCAAGGCAGAAATGACTGCCCTGCCGGTAACTTAGGGACACGGTACCGGGGTTCTGCACAAGCTTATGCACAAGGATTGGGGGCATCTCGGACTTCCTTATTGAAGCCATGAGCTTGGGTCGCATACTTAAAGTAATTACTGTGATCGCGGCCGGGGCCGCCTGCGCGGGCCCGTCGTGGTCGCAGCCGGCCGGTCCGTCCCCGGCAGCCGAGGGTTTCGAGGCGGTTGGCGCGCTTCTCGACGACGCCTTGCCGGAGCTCTCCGGGCTGGCCGCCTCGCACCGGCGTCCGGGCGTGCAATGGGCGCTGAGCGACAGCGGCAACGCGCCGGCGCTGGTGGCGCTGAGCCCGGAGCTGAGGCGCCTGGAAGTGGTCGCCGTCGAGGGCGTGATCAACCACGACTGGGAAGACCTGGCGAGTTTCGAGCGGGACGGGCAAGCCTGGCTGCTGATCGCCGACACCGGCGACAACTTCAGCCTGCGCGCCGAGGTGTCGCTGATCCTGGTTCCGGAGCCCGGGCCGGGCCAGTCGACGGTCGCGCCGGCGCGCGTGATCCGTTTCCGTTACGAGGACGGCCCGCGCGACTGCGAGGCGATGGCCATCGACGCGAAACGGGGTCGGGTGCTGCTGGCCGACAAGGGCCGCCACCCGGTCGGGCTGTACGAGCTGGCCTTCGACGGTCCGGAGGCGGGCGTGCGCGTCGCGCGCCGCCTGGCCGACTTTCCGGACCTGGTGCCCACGCCGGCCCCTCGTGTGCAGACCCTGGGCGGCGCCCGGTGGCGAGGCACCGCGACCGCGATGGACCTGTCGCCCGACGGGCTGAGCCTGATCGTACTGTCGACCCTGTCGGCGACGCTGTTTCGGCGCGATGTCGATCAGGATTGGCCCGCGGCGCTCGCGCGCCCCGCGCTCAGTCAGCGGCTGCCACGACTGCCGATGTTCGAGTCGATGGCGCTGGAAACCGGTGGCGGGTCGGCGCTGCTCGCCACCGAGGCGCGGCCGGCACAGTTCTATCGCTGGCGGCTGCCACCCGCTCCGTAATCGGATGAAGTCCGGGACGCCGCTCGATTTGTGAGAGACAACCCCGGACTGCGTCCGGCTACGAGGGCTACGGCGACACCGAGCCTGCCGTCAGCCGCTCTCGCAGGCTGTCGGCCAGCCACAGCACCAGCACCGAGGCGCCGAGCAGCGGCATCACGACGCACAGCAGCGCGCCGCTGATCAGTGCCCAGCGCGGCAGGCGGATCTCGCTGCGCAGCGGCGCGCCGAGCCTTCCACGCGGCCGGCGCATCCACCACGACAGGAATCCGGTCGCGCTCATCCAGACCAGCGCCAGCGCCACCAGCGAGTTGAACCACTGGTTGGCGCGGCCGAAGAAGCTGCCCTCGTGCAGATCGACGCCGGTGGCGACGGCTCGTGGAATCGGCGGGAAGTCCGCCCAGGTCGTGCGCACCACCGTCTCGCGCGAGTAGCGATCGAAGGCCACCGCCGTTTCCTGCGAGGCGCGCGCCAGCCGGTTGCGCACCGACAGCGCGGAGTCCGCTTTGCCGTCGAGCTTGATCTCCAGGCCGCCGGTCACGCCGGCGGCGTGCGCCTGCCGGACCGCCTCGTCGAGCGTCATCGCTGCGATGCCGGGAAGTTCCCGGCTCTTCGCGCGCGCCGCGGCGCCGAACGGCGAGGGCTGGCCGACCGCGTTCTGGATCGGCTTGAGGACCTGATTGCCCCAGAACTGCGTCCACGGCAGCGCGGTGACCAGGAAGGCGAGGATCACGGCGGAGAAGATCACCGCGACGCTGCCATGCAGGTCCTTCACCAGGACGCGCGCGCCCTGGCCGGTGCGCGGCACGAGTGCCGCCAACAGGGCACGATCCCGCACGCCAGCCCACCAGAGATACAGGCCGGTCAGCATCATCACCACGGCCCAGCACGCGCCGAGTTCGAGCAGCCAGGATCCGGCGGAGCCCAGCGGCCAGCCGCCGTGCACCTTGCGCGTCCATCCCGGCATCCAGCTCCAGCCCGAAAGGTCGCCGAGCACGCGCGCGGTGTAGGGATCGACGAACACCGCCACCGGCAAGGCGTCGCCCTCGCCGTGATGGCCGCCGAACATCACCTGCGTAGCGCGACGCGGATCGTCCGACACCAGCAAGGTCGTGGCATGCGCGTGGGGATATAGCGCCTGTGCCGCCGCGAGCTGCGCATCGAAGCTCGCCACCGCAGGAGCCGGCGTGACGAAGCGCAGTTCGGGATGCGCCCAGTCCGCCCACTCGTCCTGCCACAGGTACATCGTGCCGGTGATGCTCTGCAGCAACACGAACGGGATCACCAGGAACGCGGCGTAGAAATGCCATCGCCACAGGCGGCGATAGAGGCGGGTCGACGAAGCGGAATCGGGCGGCGACGCGACAGCGGGAGATGGAATCTGCGACATCAGAACGTGGCTCGTAATTCGGCGATCCAGGTGCGACCCGGATACGGATGGAAAATGTAGTACGCCTCGTCGGTCAGGTTCTCGACGCCGA
>CAZXXM010000085.1:0-10802 GCA_964644715.1 uncultured Salinisphaerales bacterium | reverse complement strand
TCGGCAAGACGGAATGGGCGCCGGAAATCGAGGCGATGGTCGTCGAGCACCACAAGATTCGTGGCGCGGGTGCGAGCGCCGGCCCGCTGGTGGAGCCGTTCCGCAAGGCGGACTGGATCGACGTGTCGCTTGGCCTGCTGAAGTTCGGGCTGCCGTCCGCGTTCGTCGCGCAGGTCCGGACGGCGTTTCCGAACGCCGGCTTCCACAAGCTGCTGATGCGGGCCACCGGACGGCAGCTGCGCACCGATCCGCTGCACCCGATGCCGATGATGCGGTTCTGAAAGTAGCCTGGACGAAGTCCAGGGCGTCACTCGTTTTGCGAGCGCAACCCCGGACTTCGTCCGGGCTATGGCGGTTGCTACGTTGGGCGCGTTAGCGCCCGCCGCGACTCTCCCGGATCTCGGCCGCCTGGTGGAACGTCGGCCGGTTGATCCAGTGGATCGACGGCGGCGGCTGGAACGCGAACGAGGTGTGCTCCACCGCGTCGCAGTTCTCGACGACACCGCAATCCGTGCCCTTGGCGTAGACGAGCTGGCGGCCATCCCAGGCCATCTGATTCGACAAGCCGCCCAGATCCGCGAGCGCGCGATCCAGCGCGGTCAGCACCGCGGCACGGCAGACCGCCGGATCGTTGGAGTTGGCGCACTTCAATGCCCGGTAATCGACGCGTCCCGGCGTGCCCAGGGCGGTCTGCATCAATCGCTTCATGTGCTGGAACCAGCCCTCCTGGTAGGCCGAACCCTGTGCACGCGGCGCGTCGTAGCGCGCCGCCAGCGCCGATACGCCGCGCGCCTCGATCATCGAGAGCTGCGGCGTCACGGTTCCCATCAGACGCGTGTACCAGGCGTCCATCAGCACCACCGCGGCCCGGTGATCGTAGCGACTGTCGTCGTCGCGATCGCGCCGGTACGCACCCAGCCCGGCGCTGCCGTCGATCCAGTTGGCGGAGCCCTCCCCGACCCAGGCATCCATCAATGCCAGCGCGGCGCTCTGGTCGGCGCTCAAGCTGCCTCGACGCGCGAGTTGGAGAATCAGCGGCAGCACGTCGAACCCGCGCAGATCGGTGAACGCCGCGTCGCCCGCGATCTCGATCATGCTGGCCAGATCGTGCTTTCGCCCCGAGGCCTTGAACGCGGCGAGCCGCTTGCGCAGGTTCTCGACGCGATGCGTCGGCCCGTAGGTTCCATTGCCGTCCGCGGCCCACCACCCGGGCGCACCCGAGTTGTTCCAGTTCGCCATGTACCCCTCGGGCGGATTCAGGTTCTGGATGTGCGCTTCCAGCGGCAGGAAGCCAGGCCAGTCGTAGTACCCATCCGAATCGACGGCCGTCGGGTAGGCACGGCTCGGATACGGCAGCGCACCGTTCGCGGCATCGCCTCCGTAAGTGGCGAAGAAACTCGGCGGCAGCGACTGGTCGACGACCCATTCGAAGTTGCCATCACCCCAGGCCGGCAATTCCGGGTTGTGCTGCGGATGCCGCTTCGGATACAGCCCCGACTGGATGTAGGCGATGTCGTTCTTGTCGACGTACAACCAGTTGAACGTCGCCGTCATGCTGTTGAACAGCTTCTTGAAGCGCTGGTGATCCATCTGCAGACCCGTGGTGGTCAGCAGCGCGAACGGCGCGGCCGTATCCACGTCGGCGAGGAACGTCGAGCGCTGTCGCGAGATCACGACCGGCTCGCCGTTGACGGTGGCCGTTCCCGATACCGGACCGTAATGTGTGCGCAGCACGTAACGGCTGACCGTGTCCGGCGTCGGCAGTCCGCCGAGCGCGATGCTCGCGACCGTGGGATTCGACATCCAGGTGTCGAGCCGGCGGTAGAGGCGCACGCAGCTGCCCTTGTAGAGATAGCCGTCGGAGTCGACGAAGCCGTCACCGTCGGCGTCGTCGCGCGAGGGCGCCGAACCGTCCATGTTGCAAAGCTTGGAAACGCGCGTGTCGGTGAAGTCGGAGCCGGCCGAGGTCGGCGTCCACGCGAAGTCGAGGCCGTGCCCGATGACGACGTACGGCAGATTCACCGTCGTGATGCCGCGCGCGGCGAACTCGTACGGCGTGCCGCCGCGGCTGACCACCGCGGATTCCCACAACAGCTGCGGAGCGTAGTAGCCGGTCTGCGGCCCGCCGACGAGAATCGGGTGCCCGCTCCGGGTCTGGTCGCCCGCGGCGGCAATCCAGTTCGACGTGGTCTGCGGCATGCCGAGCGCCTCGAGAAAAGCATGGCGACTCGCCCCGGCGTCGGCGGAAACCCGCAGCCTGCCCTCGCTGCGATTGGCCGCGGCCAGCATCGGCGGATGCGCCTCGCCGCGCGGAGCCGCCGCAAGCCCCGGAAGGCCGCCCAGTCCCAACTTCCCCAGCGTGTCCAGCAACGCGCCCGGCACCGTGGTCGTCAGCAAGGACTCGACGACGCCTGCCAGGCCGACGTGCGATTCGAGCACGTGACCGCGGAAGCTTCCGGTGTCCCAGATCGCGACACCCGCCGGCAGGTTCATCGGGCAGCTCTCGTCGAGCGTGGGCGGCGACTGTGTCGTGAAGCGTTCCTGCGTGGTGTGCGGCGTGTCGGCGGTGTCCGCGTGCCGCAGATCGCGCCACATCTCGCACGCGGCCTTCGGCAGCATCGTCGCGCCGCCGCTGATGCCCGGATCGAGCGCCTGCAACAGCTCCACGTTGCGCGCCTCGCCACCGCCACCGAGTCCGAGCGCGGACTGGATCAGCACCGCGTTGGCGACGATGTCGGTCACCGTGAACGGCGCCGGGGGAAACGTCGAACGGCTGCCGACGCCCAGCCCCAAGGTCACGTACTCCTTCGGGACTTCGAGCAGACCCTCCGGCGTGGACAGATACGCGATGTACGCATTCATTCCCGCGACGAACATCTGCGTGTCGTTGAGGAACATCGGTCCCAGTGCGCCGAGCTTGGCGACCGCGTTGTCGACGATGCCGGCGAGCTCGGCCTCGCTATATGCGGAATCCGACGCGAACTCCAGATCCAGCCCGTAGGTCATCGGGGAGGGACCGAGCTTCTCGCTGGCACGGCCACGCCCGAGGAAGCGCAGCAGGTCGAACAGCCACAGCCGGTCCTGCGCGGCGGCGAAGCCCATTCCGAACTCGGCCGACGCGCGATCCTGCGCGTCAATGTAGGGCACGCCCCAGCCGTCGCGGCGCAAGGTCGCCGTCTTGCCGTTGGGTGCGGTCAAGGTGCGTGTCGAGACCGCCTCGGCCGCGGTGATCGTCAGTCCGGCGGGCTTGAAGTAGTTGCAGGCCAGGTCCGACCGCCTCTGATGCGCCGCGATGTTCACCGGCGCAACGCACGTGTCGGCCTTCAGCGGTGTTCTTGCGTGCGCCAGGTTCTCGTACATGTCGAGCTGGTCACGATAGTTCGGCCCATAGGAAATCTGCGGCTGGCCGGGAATGGGACCGCCGATGCCGCCGATCGAGTTTCCGGTGCTCCCCGGCGGCACGATGCTCATGAACACGTTGGAACCCGGCGCATCCGGCGTGACACCCCCGTCGTCACCGCCAGCGCCGTTGCCGGACCCCGCGCCGATCCGGCTTCCCGGATAGGGGTCCCCGCCGTTGCCGTTGCAGGCCGCGACGATCAGCGCGGCCGCAGTGACGGCCAGCAGCCGGCTTGCGTCTGCGCTGCGGCGGCGAAGAAGATTCGTGAAGCGCATCGGTCTATACTCCGGTGAGCCGCCGTCGTCGCCACGTACCGGTGGTCGATGGGCCGCTTCTTGTCGTTCCATTCGAACCGGCGCGCGCCATCATCGCCAGACGTAGGGCCAATTTTGCTGCTGCCTCGCCGGATCCGATTCGTCGGCCCGGACGAGGTGGCGTCACACAACCAGAACTCACCTTGGAGAGAGAACGATGAAATCCATCGATGTCGTCAACCGCTTCTTCGATGCCTGGCGCCCGGTCAACGGCTACAAGACCGTGATCCCCGAATACTTCACGTCCGATTGCGTCTACGAGAACGTGGGCCTCTCGCTGACAACCGGACCCGCCGAAGCAGTCGCGTTCCTCGATGCCTTCGGGCAACAGCTGGGCTTCGCGAGCCTGACCGTCGACATGCGCGCCATCGCCGCGGACGGCGACCTCGTGCTGACCGAGCGCGTCGATCACCTGTTCGACGCGACCGGCCGCCTGCTGGTCAGCCTGCGCGTCAGCGGCACGTTCGAGCTCAAGGACGGCCGCATCCGCGCGTGGCGCGATTACTTCGACTCCGCGGCGCTGAAGCCGGCGTAAGGCCGCGCTCATCCGTCCACCCTTTCGCTGGAGCACGCGCACGCAGATCGGTCATTTCACGATGCCGTCCCACCCGCCGGAACGTGGCCTCAAGGCCGGCCACGACTGGGACCTGCAGGTCCTGCGCTGGTGCGACGAGTACGGGTTCACCGAGGGCTGGATCGGCGAACACCACACCGCGCCGTGGGAACCCAATCCGACGCCCGACCTGCTGCTCGCGCAGGCCTTCCTGCAGACGAAGAACATCCGGCTCGGCCCCGGCGGCTTCCTGCTGCCGTATCACCATCCGGCGGAGCTGGCGAATCGCGTCGCCATGCTCGATCACCTGTCCGAAGGCCGCCTGAACTTCGGTGTCGCGGCCAGCGGCCTGCCGAGCGACTAGCACCTGTTCAACGTCGACGGCATGTCCGGGCAGAACCGCGACATGACGCGCGAAGCGCTCGAGATCATCCTCAAGCTGTGGACCGAGGACGAGCCGTTCACGTACGACGGCAAGTTCTGGGAGGTCAACAAGCCCGGCACGATGTTCGAAGTCCTCAAGCCGCACCTCAAGCCGGTACAGGCGCCGCACCCGCCGATCGCCGTCGCGGGGCTTTCCAAGGGCTCGGACACGCTCAAGCTCGCTGGCGAGCGCGGCTACATCCCGATGAGCCTGAACCTCAATCCCGCGTACGTCGCCAGCCACTGGGAGTCGGTGCAGATCGGCGCCGAGCGCACCGGCCGCACGCCCAGCCGGCGCGACTGGCGCATGGTGCGGGAGGTCTTCGTCGCCGATACCGACAAGGAAGCCTGGGAACTTTCGGTCAACGGCCCGATGGGCCGGATGATGCGCGAGTACTTCCTGAAGCTGTTCGGCTCGTTCGATGCCCTGCAGTACTTCAAGCACGATGCCAACGTCGCCAACAGCGACGTCACGCCCGAGTACTGCGCGAAGCACAACTGGATCATCGGTTCGCCGGACACGGTCACGCGACGCATCGAGGAGATCTACCACGAGACCGGCGGCTTCGGCACCTTGCTGGTGTTCGGCTTCGATTACGTGGACAACCCGCGAGCCTATCAGCGCTCGCTGCAGTTGCTCTCGCAGGAAGTGATGCCGCGACTCAAGCACCTCGTGCCGAAGTAAGCCACCTCGCGGTCCTGCAGGGCGGCCGCGTCATTCCGCTGCCGTCCTGCAGCGCATCGGCGCCGACGCGCTCACCACGATGGCTTCTGCAGCTGGGTGACGTAGCAGTCGCCGTCGAGACAGAGCATCGGGTCGCCGGTCTTCGGGTGATTGCGCTTCTCCAGCGGGTAGCGGCTCGTCGATCCGGAATCCGACGTCGCGGTGATCACGCCACCTGCCACCGACCAGCGGCCGCTGTCGGCGCTGCTGCCCGTCGTACCGCCCCAGGCTCCCGGCGCGTAGGCGCTCATGCTGCTCTCCGACTGGAAGCGGTAGCGCCCGTCGTCGGTCAGTTCGAAGCAACGGCTGGACTGGCTGCCGCCGCCGGAGACGGCATTGAAACTCGCCACGTGGCACCAGCGACCGGCCATCGACGCGTCGACTCCGCCGCGTCCGGTCGCGACGACCGGCTTCGTCTTGCCACTCCGGATTAGCGTGACCGGCCCTTCGAGGTCGCCGCCGCTGACCGTCATCCGGTCCGCGTCCTGCTGGACGGCGTAGGCCGTCGTTTCGCCGCCGAATTCGATCAGCAGCGTCTGGCCCACCTGCTGATAGCGGACCCGGTCGTTGCCGATCGTGCCGCTGCCGTCGGCGCGCAATTCGATGACCAGGGCTTCGCCGTCCACGGTTCCCCGCCAGGTTCCGACCAGGCTCGCCGCGAGTGCCGCCAGGGAGCATCCGAACAAGCCGAGAGCGATGAGCAGGCGCATGGAAACTCCGATCGAACGGGCCTGCCCATCCTCCCGCGAACCGCGGGCGAAGCCAACATCCCGACGCGATCGTGCACGCGATGATGCGTCGTCACCGGTGTGTCGGCTTACACTCGCCGGGTCCGCATTCCCAAAACAGCGGCACCCACCTGGAGAGAGAACGATGATCGCGTACGCCACCCTCGGTACCAACGACCTGCAGCGCTCCGCCAAGTTCTACGACGAACTGCTCGGCGCCCTGGGCGCGAAGCGCGCCATGGAATTCGACCGCATGGTCATCTGGGCCAGCGCCCCGAATGCGCCGATGCTCGGCGTGTGCACGCCCTTCGACGGCAAGCCGGCGAGCACGGGCAACGGCACGATGGTGGCGCTCGGCGCCAGCAGCAAGGAGCAGGTCGACCAGCTGTACAAGAAGGCGCTCGAACTGGGCGGCACCGACGAAGGCGCGCCGGGCCAGCGCGGTCCGGCGTTCTACATCGGATACTTCCGTGATCTGGACGGCAACAAGCTGAACCTGTTCTGCCCCACCTGAAACCGGTCAGGCTGCCGTAGCCCGGACGCAGTCCGGGATTGCGCCCGCAATACGCGGCGACACCCCGGACCGCCTCCGGGCTACTGGCGACCTACCGCTGCAATTCCTTTTCCTGGATCACCACCGCCGCGATCTCTTCGATCGACCGTGTCGCGGTGCTGACGTACGGGATGTTGTGCCGCTGGTAGAGCCGCTCGGCCTCGCGCAGCTCGAACGAGCATTGCGCCAGCGAGGCGTACTTCGAACCGGGCCGGCGCTCGCTGCGCACCTGGTGCAGGCGCTCCGGGTCCGAGGTGAATCCGAAGCAGCGGTCCGCGAGGCCGTCCAGCGATTTGGGCAGCATCTGCTTCTCGAGGTCATCCTCGGTGATCGGGAAGTTGGTCGCGAAGATGCCGTGCTGCAAAGCCAGGTACAGCGTGGTCGGCGTCTTGCCGCAGCGCGACGGCGCGATGAGGATGACCTGGGCCTGCGACATGTCGCGGGTCGACTGCCCGTCATCGTGCTCCATCGCGAAATTCATCGCATCGATGCGCGCGTCGTAGCGCCGCCGGTCGTGCGCGCCGTGCGCCCTGCCCTGCGCATGCGTCGATTTGAGGCCGAGTTCGTCCTCGATCGCGTGGATGTAGGTATCGAACAGGTCGGCAAACAAGGCCTTCGAACCGCGCAGGATCGACCGCACCTCTTCGTTGACGGTCGTCGAGAAGACCATCGGGCGCAGGCCGCTCGAGGCGACGAAATCGATGTACTCGACGGTGCTGCGCGCCTTCTCGACCGTGTTGATGAACGGCAGCGTGATCTTCTTGAAATCCACGCCGTCGAACTGCGTCAGCAGGCTGGCGCCGAGCGTCTCCGCCGTGATGCCGGTGCCGTCGGACAGGAAGAAGACGGTCCGCGTGGGCGACGTGTTCATACGGCGGATCTCGAATCGCGCGTCACCAGGCGGCTCATCGCGTGGCCCAGTTCGTTCTCGGCGATCAGGACTTCGAGCGCGCCGTTGTCGCGGAAGTATTCGCCCTCGGCCTCGTCGTCCGCACGCAGCACGATGTCGATCGTCGGGTGCGCCGTCTTGATCAGGTCGAACACCCGGCGCGCCTCGTGGATGTTCGGAATGGCGATCACCACCAGGCGCGTGCGATCCAGCGGCGCCTGCGTGATCAGGTCGGCCGTGGACGCGTCACCGGAAATCACGTTGATGCCGCGCTTGCGCAGGCGTTCGACGGTGTCCCGATTCTGCTCGACCACCGAGAACGGAATACCCGCTTTCGCCAGGTCCTTGCCGACGATGCGCCCGACGCGCCCGTAGCCGACGAGCAGGACCTGCTGCGTCTCCACCATCAGCGAATCGGTGGACGGCGTTGCCGAGGCCGGCGAAGCCTGGTCGCTGCGACTGGCGATCCAGTCGCTGAGTCGGAACACGACCGGGTTGAGCGTGATCGACAGGATGGCGCCAGCGAGCACCAGGTCGCGCCCCTCTGGCGGCAGCAAGCCCAGGCTCAGTCCCAGGCCCGCGAGGATGAACGAGAACTCGCCGATCTGCGCCAGGCTCGCCGACACCGTCAGCGCCGTCCGCAGCGGATGCCGCAACAACAGCACCAGCGCCATCGCGGCCAAGGTTTTGCCGATCATGATGATCGCCAGCACGGTGAGAACCTTGAGCGGCTCGGTCCACAGGATCGCCGGGTTCAAGAGCATGCCGACCGAGACGAAGAACAGCACCGCGAAGACGTGCTCCAGTACCTGCACCTGACTGGTGAAGCGGTGGGTCAGCCCCGCCTCGTTGACGACCACGCCGGCCAGGAACGCGCCGAGCGCGAACGACACGCCGAATCCCACCGCGGCGCCGTAGGCCAGGCTGATCGCCACGGCCGTGACGAACAACGTGGCCAGCTCCGCAGAGCCCGACCGCGTCAGCTGTGCCGACAGCCACGGGAACAGGCGCAGGCCGATCACGTACATCAGCGCGAAGAACACCGCGATCTTCAGGAAGGTCAGCGCCACCGTGACCGCCAGCGACTCGCCGACACCGGGCGCGTGCCCCGGCGTGCCGCCGAGAAAACCCGCGAAGGCCGGCAGCAGGATCAGCGCGAGCACCATCACCAGGTCCTCGACCACCAGCCAGCCCACCGCGATGCGGCCTTTCACGCTGTCGACCAGCCCCCGCTCTTGCAGGGCACGCAACATCACCACGGTACTGGCCACCGACAGCGCAAGGCCGAACACCAGCGCGGCGCCCAGCGACCAGCCCCAGACCTTCGCGGCCAGGACGCCGAGACCGGTCGCCACGGCGATCTGGACGATGGCACCGGGCAATGCGATGCGGCGCACCGCCCAGAGGTCACGTATCGAGAAATGGGTACCGACGCCGAACATCAGCAAAATCACACCGATCTCGGCGAGCTCCGACGCGATACTCGAATCCGCCACGATGCCCGGGGTGAAGGGCCCGATGGCGACGCCGGCCAGAAGGTAACCGACAAGGGGCGGCAGTCCCACGCGAGAGGCCGCCATGCCCGCGATGAAGGCGATGCCCAGTCCCATCGAAACGGTTCCGATCAGGGGCAAGTCGTGGTCGAGGGTCATCGTGCGGCTTTGCTCCCGGGGGTGACGGCAAACTGGATCGGCAGGTCTCTTTCGCGTTCCGACGACCGCAGGACGCGGTAGGGGGACATTGCCCACAGTGTCCGGGTTCTGCGCGATCGAATCCAGTCCGACGTTCCGGAAGGTCCGGGACCCGGCACCGTCATCTCCCGCGACGACCGCCTCCGGCGCGATGCACACGCTGCAAAGTCCCGAATCCCGTGCAGGTGCGTTCTGCAAAGGGCCTGCCAAACGGGCGTGCAGCGCGCAGGGGCCGCGAAAGCCGGACTCCCGGCCGGTTAGAATCGCGGCGCGCGGGATCCCGAAGGGTCACGCGCCCCTCCCATAGCCAGGAAATTCAAAGAGTGAGCTCACACGTACTCTGGTACTCGCGACTGCGCATGCACGACGTCGAAACCGTCGGCGGCAAGAACGCCTCCCTGGGCGAGATGATCTCCAACCTCGCCGCCTCCGGCGTGAAGGTCCCCAACGGGTTCGCCACCACGGCAGATGCGTATCGAGAGTTCCTGCGTCACGAGGGGCTGGACGAAAAGATCAATGCGCAGTTGCGCGCCCTCGACGTCGACGACGTGCAGGCGCTGGCCGCCACCGGCAAGTCGATCCGCGACGCGGTCGCCAAGGCACCGTTCCCGACGCAGCTCGAAAAGGAAATCCGCGCGGCGTACCACGAGCTGGTCAAGGAATCCGGCACCGAGATCTCGGTAGCCGTGCGCTCCTCGGCCACCGCCGAGGACCTGCCGGACGCCTCGTTCGCCGGACAGCAGGAGACCTTCCTCAATGTCAGCGGCATCGACAACGTGCTGCACGCGATCAAGGAAGTGTTCGCGTCGCTGTTCAACGACCGCGCCATCAGCTACCGCGTGCACCACGGTTTCGAACACGCACAGGTCGCCCTCTCGGCCGGCGTGCAGCGCATGGTGCGCTCGGACAAGGGCGCCTCGGGCGTCATGTTCACGATGGATACCGAATCGGGCTTCCGTGACGCCATCTTCATCACGGCTTCGTACGGCCTGGGTGAGGCGGTGGTCCAGGGTGCCGTGAACCCGGACGAGTTCTACGTCTACAAGCCGGCGCTGAAGGCCGGCCGCCCCGCGATCCTGAAGCGCGGCCTCGGCGAGAAGGCCAAGAAGATGGTGTATTCGCTCGAGCGCAAGCTCGGCCGCACCGTCGAATTCGTGCCGGTGGCCAACGACGAACGCGGGAAGTTCTGCCTGACCGACGAGGACGTCACCGCGCTGGCCAGGCAGGCGCAGACCATCGAGGACCACTACCAGCGCCCGATGGACATCGAGTGGGGCAAGGACGGCGTCGACGGCCAGATCTACATCCTGCAAGCGCGTCCCGAGACCGTTCAGAGCCGCGCCTCGGCCAGCGTCCTGCGCCGATACAAGCTCAAAGACAAGGGCAAGGTCATCGCCGAAGGGCGCGCCATCGGCCAGAAGATCGGCGCCGGCACCGTGCGGCTGATGAAGGGCCTCGACCAGATGGCCAAGGTCCAGAACGGCGACGTGCTGGTCACCGACATGACGGATCCCGACTGGGAACCGG
>CAZXXM010000084.1:8451-10805 GCA_964644715.1 uncultured Salinisphaerales bacterium | reverse complement strand
GCCGCGGCCGGGTTCGGCGCCATTACGCGAAGCTCGAGGACCAGCTGCGCGACAACCGTTACGTGGCCGGCAAGACCTTCTCGTTCGCGGACATCACGACGCTTTGCGCGATGGACTTCGCGATCGCGGTCGAGATGCCCATTCCGAAAACTTCGCCGGCCACGCAGCGCTGGTACGAAGAAATCAGCGCTCGTCCCAGCGCGAAGCAAAGCCTCTGAGGACTGCGGATGAACCTGACCTCCCTCGCCGGCAAACGCATCCTGCTCACCCAGGCGCAGGATTTCATGGGGCCGACCTTGGTACCGCTGCTGACCGGCCTCGGGGCCACCGTGATCACGGACGATCGCGTACTGGCCGATCCCACGCTGCCTGCCGAACTGGTGCGCAGCGCGGGCCATGTCGACGTCCTCATCGCCCATCTCGGCATACCGGCGCCGACGTCGAGCGCACACGAAGGCAGTGAGGAAGACTGGCGCAGCGCGTTCGCTGCGATGGTCGATCCGCTGCCGCGGCTGGCGCAGGCGGTGCTCCCGCAGATGATCGCGCGGCGCTCGGGCAAGTTCCTGGTGATGGGCAGCGCCTCGGCGCTGCGCGGCATGAAGCGCGCGTCGATCTACAGCGCCGCGCGCGGCGCGCAGCTCGCGTGGGCACAGGCCGTCGGTATCGAGATGGCACCGCACAACGTGCAGGTCAATGCCATCGCGCAGAACCTGGTCGACAACCCGACCTACTTCCCTCCCGAAGTGCAGGCGAATCCGAAGTTCAAGGAGCGCATCAAGTGGGAGATGCCGCTCGGACGTTTGGTGTCTGCGCAGGAAGATGCGCACTTCGCGGCCTACCTGTGCAGCGAGGCGGCGAACTGTTTCGTCGGGCAGGTGTTCCCCGTCTGCGGAGGCTGGGTCCCACGCTGACGTAGCCCGGACGCAGTCCGGGGTGTCCCTCGCCTTGCGAGCGCAAACTCGGACTTCGTCCGGGCTACGTTGCTGCCGCGAGCACGCGCCTGGGCGACGTCCGCATCGTGCGTCGCAACGACAGCCATCCGAGCAGGCTCACCAGACCTGCGCCGCCCAGCGCCCCGACCGCCCACAACGGCAGGCTGAATACGTAAGGCAGCTCGAACACGAAGCGCGCCAGCGCCCAGCCGATGGCTTGCGCCGACGCCGCCGCGACCAGGCCCGCGACCAGCCCCAGTGCGCCGTACTCCGCGAGCAGTCCGAGGCCCAGGGTGCGATCGCTGGCGCCGAGGCTGCGCAGCAACGCCGTCTCGCGCACGCGCTCCGCGCGCGTACCCTCGATCGCGGCGAGCAGCACCGCCAGACCTGCGGCGAGCGTGAACAGGAAGATGAACTCCACCGCGCGCACGACGCGATCGAGGATGCTGCGCACCTGCGCCATCGCGGCATCGAGATCCAGCGCGGTGACATTCGGGAACTGCGTGATCAGCTCGCGCAGCAGCGGCCGCTTCTCCGCGGGCAGATGGAAGCTGGTCAGCCACTGCGCCTCGCTGCCGTCGATCAGCCCCGGCGGCACGACGAGGAAGAAGTTGGGCCGGAAGCTGTCCCAGCTCACCTTGCGCACGTTGTAGACCTTCAGCTCGACTTCGCGATCCGCGATCTGCAGCTTGATCGTGTCGCCGATCTCGAGCTTGAGCCGCTCGACCGCGTAGTCGTCGACCGACAGCCAGGGCTCGTTGCGCGTGGCCGGATCCCACCATTGGCCTTCGATGAGCTGGTTGTCGTCGCCGAAGCGATCGGTCCAGGAGATGTTGAACTCGCGGTTGATCCAGCGGCGCGTCTCTTCGTCGTCGAAGCTGTCCGCGGTCACCGGCTCGCCGCGCAGTTCGGTCATGCGGGCGCGCGTCATCGGCCACAAGCGCAGATCGGCGTAACCGTGCTGCGCGAAGAAGGCCTTCAGCGGCTCGACGCGCGGCGTCTGGATGTTGATCAGGAACTGGTTGGGCGCATCGTCGGGCAGCCGTTTTTCCCAGGCGCTCAGCAGATCGCCGCGCACGATGCCCACCAGCAGCAGGGCGAGCAGCGAGAGCCCCAGCGCCACTGCCTGCGCGACGCTCGCCATGCGGCGTCGCGCGATGTTCGCCAGGCCGAAGCGAAGCGCCGTACCGCCGCGGCTGCGCAGGCCGGCCAGCAGGCGCACCAGCGCGAAGGCCATCAGGCCGAGCACCAGCGCGGCAACGCTCGCCCCGACGATCACGTAGCCCGCGAGCTTCAGATCGCCGGCGTGCCAGGCCACGAGCGCGGCCGACGCCAGTGCCGCGACGATGCCGGCAACGCGACTGCCGGTACGCCCTTCGGCGCGCTGCAGCACGCGGATCGGGGGTGTGCTGCGTGCCGCCA
>CAZXXM010000084.1:0-8351 GCA_964644715.1 uncultured Salinisphaerales bacterium | reverse complement strand
ACGCGCGAACCGGTGGTGACCAGGCCGGTCTCGGCCAGCTGGTCCACCGAGATCATCAGGCGCGGCGCGAGGTCCGAGAACCCGCCGCCGCGATCCGGTTCGTAGGCCAGGATGCGAGTGACCTTCACGCTCGACTTGCCGATCTGGATCGGCGTGCCGATCGACAGCTGCAGGTCCTGCCACAGCCGCAGGTCGACCCAGGCCTCGCCCGGCCCAGGTCCACGCGCCTCCGTGCGCTCTTCGCCGAAAGGCTCTCCGACGCTGCGCAGGCTGCCGCGCAGCGGGTAGTTCGGATCGACCGCCTTGACCGCGGCCAGCGAGGAGTTGTCGCCGACGAAGGCCACGCTCGGAAACTGCACCAGATGCGCGCGCCGGAGTTCGAGCGGCCCGATGGCCCGTTCGAGTTCCGCCGGCAGCGGATCGCGCGAGCGGATCGCCGCATCGGCACCGAAAGCCTCGCCCGACTGGTCTTCCAGTGCGCGCGAGACGCGATCGCTGAACAGGCCCACGGCGCTGCTCGCGGCCACCGCGATGACGACCGCGGCGGCGAGGATCAGCAGTTCGGGCGTGCGCAGCCAGCGACGCAGCAGGGCCTGGATCGACGTCATCGCGAGGCCCGCACGGTGTCCCGCAGCCGCTCAGCCATCGAGCCGTCCCTCGCGCAAGGTCAGCGTGCGCCCGCATCGCTGCGCCAGGCCTTCGTCGTGCGTGACCAGCACCAGCGTGGTGCCGCGCGAGCGGTTGAGCGAGAACAGCAGGTCGATGATCTCGGCACCGGTGGCGCTGTCGAGATTGCCGGTCGGTTCGTCGGCAAACAGGATGGATGGCCCCGCCGCGAAGGCGCGCGCGATGGCTACACGCTGCTGCTCGCCGCCCGACAGCTGATGCGGCAGGTGCGTGGCGCGAGCCGTCAGGCCCACCTGATCGAGCGCGTCGCGCGCGCGCTGCGCCGCGTCGGCATGACCGGCGAGGTCGGCGCCGAGCCGGGCGTTCTCCAGCGCCGTGAATCCCGCGAGCAGCTGGAACGACTGGAACACGAAGCCGACACGCCCGGCGCGCAGCCGCGCACGGCCGTCCTCGTCGAGCGGTCCCAGATCCGACCCGGCCAGTTCGATGCGGCCGCGCGTGGGCCGGTCCAGCCCCGCCAGCAGCGACAGCAAGGTGGTCTTGCCCGAACCGCTGCGACCGACGATGGCCACCGACTCCCCTTGTGCGATCTGGAGTTCGACCCCATCGAGGATCTTCAGCTGCTTTTCGCCGCTGCTAATCTCGTGCGCGACCTCGTGGGCGCGAACGGCCCACTGCTCGATACCTGCCATGTCCTTCCGATTCGTCCTGATGCTGTGGTGCCTGCTGGGCCTGCTTCCCGCAACGGCCGGCGCCGCGCCCGTGGCGGCGCCGCCGACGGCACCGGCGATCCTGGTGCTGGGCGACAGTATTTCCGCTGGCTACGGCCTCGATGCCGGCCAGGGCTGGGTTTCTCTATTGGACCGGAAGCTGAAGTCTCAAGGCCTGCCGCACAAGGTCGTGAACGCTTCGGTCAGCGGCGAGACCACGGCCGGCGGCCTGGCGCGCCTGCCGGGTCTGCTGGCCCGTCACCAGCCGAAGATCGTGCTGGTGGAACTGGGCGGCAACGACGGCCTGCGCGCGCTGCCGGTCAAGGCACTGCGGACCAACCTCGAGCAGATCGTGGATCTGTCGCGAAAGGCCGGCGCCCAGCCGGTGCTGTTCGAGATGCGCATTCCGGAGAACTACGGGCCGGCGTACACGCAGGCCTTCGCACGGACGTTCGCCGGCGTATCGGAAGAGCGGAAGGTGCCGATGGTGCCGTTCCTGCTGATGCACTTCGCCGCCGATCCCAAGTTCTTCCAGGAAGACGGCATTCATCCGGCGGCCTCGGCGCAACCGCAGATCCTCGATGCGGCCTGGCCGACGCTGCAGCCGCTGCTGAAATAAACATCGCTCCCGTAGCCCGGGACGAAGTCCGGGCTACGGAAGCGCTCCAGCCCTGCCCGTCCGCACGACATCCCCTATCCTGCGGTCCATTTCTCCAGGCCGGCATCCGCCCGGCCCGCTGTGCCGTAATCGGCCCCGTCCCTTCGCGTTTCCTCTCATGCAAATCGCCGTCATCGGCGCCGGCATCTCCGGCCTCATCGCCGCCTGGCGACTCTCGCAACGCCACGACGTCACCCTGTTCGAACACGATGCGCGTGTCGGCGGCCACACCAACACCATCGAGGTGCCGCTGCCCGACGGGGGCACGCAGGCGGTGGACACCGGCTGGATCGTCTACAACGGCGTGAACTACCCCAACCTGACCGCACTGTTCGCCGAGCTCGGCGTACGGACGCGCCCGACCAGCATGTCCTTCGGCGTGTCCCTGGGCGGCGGCGCCTACGAGTACATGGGCAGCGACGCGATCTGGACGGTGTTCGCGCAGCCTTCGAACCTGTTCCGGCTGTCGCACCTGCGGATGCTCATCGACATCCTGCGGCTCAACAAGAAGTGCAACGCGCTGCTGCGGTCCGGCACGCTGCCGGATGGATCGCTCGGGGAATTCCTGGCGACGTCCGGGCTTTCGAAAGAGCTGGCCAGCCGCTACCTGCTGCCGATGGCGGGCCTGATCTGGAGCTGCTCGCCGCGCAAGGCCATGGAGTATCCGGCCGCGGACTTCATGCGCTTCTTCGATTCGCACTCGCTGTTCACCGCCACGCAGCAGCCGACCTGGCGCACCGTGATCGGCGGCTCGCACCAGTATCTGAAACCCCTGATGGCGGACTTCCGCGGCCGCTTGAGGCTGGCCACGCCGGTGGAATCGCTGCACCGGCACGCGGGCGGCGTGACCGTGCGCACGGCCGGTGCCGAGGATCGCTTCGACACCGTGGTCTGCGCCACGCACTCCGACCAGGCGCTGCGGCTGCTGGCCGACGCCGACGCGGTCGAGCGCAGCGTGCTGGCGGGGATTCCGTACAACAGCAGCCGCTGCGTGCTGCACACGGACGAAAGCTTCCTGCCCCGGCGCCGCGCCGCGTGGGCTTCGTGGAATTACCTGAACGACCGCGACGAGGTGCACGACCGCCCGATCTCCGGCAGCTACTGGATGAACAAGCTGCAGGGCATTCCGGGCCGCGTGAACTACGTCGTCACCTTGAACCCGGTGCGCGAGATTCCGCGCGATCGCGTGCTGTACGACACGGTCTACCATCACCCTCATTACGGCCCGGACAGCGTCATGACGCATGAGCGCCTGGGCGAGATCCAGAATCGCCGTGGTGTCTGGTATGCCGGCGCATGGACGCAGTACGGCTTCCACGAGGATGGGCTGAAGTCGGGGCTGCGCGTCGTGCGCAGCATCGATCCGGAATGCCTGCCGGACTGGGCGGTGTTGTGAGCCCTTCGCGGACGATTCCGGGATTCGCGGCCGTAGCGCCCGCGGTCTTGTACGTCGCCCGCGTCGCGCACCGCCGTCGCGTGGCGCCGTTCTACCGGTTCGTCTACCGGGTGTTCTATTTCCTGTTCGACATCGACCGCATCGACGAGGCAGTGCAGGGTACCCGCCTGCTGTCTCGTAATCGCTTCAACCTGCTGTCCTTCCACGACCGCGATCACGGCGATGGCGGGCCGGACGGGCTGCGCGTCTGGGCCGAAGGCCTGCTGACGGCACGCGGCATCGAGATCGCCAGCGGCCGAATCCGGCTGCTGTGCATGCCGCGCCTGCTGGGGTTCGCGTTCAACCCGATCAGCCTGTGGTACTGCCAGCACGCGGACGGCAGTCTTCGCGCGGTCATCGCCGAAGTGCGCAATACCTTCGGCGAGAAGCATTGCTACGTACTGGCATCCGGCGGCTCTCCGCTGACGTATGGGCAGACATGGGACAAGGAGAAGTGCTTCCACGTCTCGCCGTTCTTCGATCTCGTGGGGCAGTACCGGTTCGTCATGAGCGAGCCGGGCGAGCGCCTGCGAGTCGCGATCCATGAGACGCGCGAGGGTCAGCCGATCCTCGACGCGACCCTGGCCGCGGAACGGCGGGCGACGAGCGATGGCGCCATCCTTGGCCAAGTGCTGCGCATGCCTTTCATGACCTTGAAAGTCGTCGCCGGCATCCACTGGGAAGCCTTGAAGATCTGGCTGCGCGGGGCAAGGTTCCACGGCAAGCCGGAACCGCCGCGACAGGGAGTGAGCTGATGAGCGAGAACGGCAACGAAGATCGACGCGACCCCGACGAGTTCGGCCGCGTCATGGGCCGCGATGGCTTCTCGCCGGACCTGCCGCGCGTGCTGTCGTCGAAGGGCGATCTGAGGGGCCTGTCCTGGAGCCTGCGGCTGATGCTGTACATGCTCAGCGGCATGCAGAAGGGTTCGCTGGACATCTTTCTGCCCAACGGATCGACGCGTCATTTCGAAGGCGCTCAGCCCGGGCCGCACGGCGTGTGGCGGATCAAGAACGGCGACCGCCTGATGCGACACGTGCTGGCCTCGGGCGAGGTCGGTATCGGCGATTCGTATCTCGACGACTGCTGGGACTCGCCCGACCTCACGCGCCTGCTGATGACGCTGTATCTCAACGAGCCCCACTACAAGGGTCCGTTCGAGAAGAACTGGCTCGGCAAGCTGTACGGCTACTGGCAGCACCGCCGCAAGGCGAACACCAAGCGCACCGCGCGCCGCAACATCGAGCATCACTACGACCTCGGCAACGAGTTCTACAAGATGTGGCTCGACGAGACGATGGCGTACTCGAGCGCGATGTACATCGAGCCGACGCAAACCTTGCAGGACGCGCAGGTCAACAAGTTCAAGCTGATGTTCGAGCGTCTGCAGCTCGAACCCGGGCACACGATGCTCGAGATCGGCTCGGGCTGGGGAGGCTTCGCGATCTTCGCCGCGAAGCACGCCGGCTGCCGCGTCCACTCGATCACCTTGTCGCAGGAACAGCTGGTCGAAGCGCGCGCTCGTGCCGAGCGTGCCGGCGTAGCCGATCGCGTCACGTTCGAGCTGCGCGACTACCGCGACATCCAGGGCCAGTTCGACCGCGTGGTTTCGATCGAGATGTACGAAGCGGTCGGCGAAGAGTGGTGGCCGACGTACTTCTCGGCGATCGCACGCGCGCTCAAGCCGGGCGGCCTGGCTGCGATCCAGGGCATCACGATCGACCCCGCGATCTTCGATCACTACCGCGGCAAGCGCGACTTCATCCAGAAGTACATCTTCCCGGGCGGGATGCTGTGCCCGCCGGATCATTTCCAGAAACTGTCGCGTGACGCGGGGCTGAGCCCGGTCGATCCGCTGTTCTATGCGACCGACTACGCCGACACGCTGGCGCAGTGGCATCGCAACGTGCTGGCCGTGAGAGACCGCATCGTCGAGCAATTCGACGAGCGATTCCTGCGCATGTGGCGGTACTACCTGAGCTACTGCGAGTGCGGCTTTCGCGTGGGCAGCATCGACCTGATGCAGATCACGCTGCGGAAAAGTTGACCGTCCGTAGCGCGGACGAAGTCCGGGGTTGCGCCATACACGGAGGGGCACCCCGGACTTCGCCCGGGCTACGGTGCTGCTGCCTTCGCGTCGCACCCGGTGCGTATCATCGAAGCTCCATAGCCAACCACCGGAAACCCGATGCCATGAAAGCCGGACTGACGCTGTTCTCGCTGACGGTCCTGGCCGCGCTGATCGGCGTTTCGATCTGGGCCACCGGTCACGTCGGTATCCAGGTGTCGATCCGCGACGTCGTCACGCAACCCGCGGCCGGCAACAATCCCTGGCTGATCGCGACGCTGTTCGACGCCTACTTCGGCTTCCTGTGGTTCTGGCTGTGGGTGGCCTACAAGGAGACTTCGTGGGCGGTGCGCGTCCTGTGGCTGTTGCCGATCCTGCTGCTCGGCAACATGGCGATGGCGGCGTACATGCTGATCCAGATCCGGAAACTGCCGCCCGGTGCGACCCTGCAAGATCTGCTGCTGCGCCGCCCGGCATGAGCGAACCCGCGACTGGAGCCGCGACGGAGAGCTGGTGGCGCCGGCGCGTGCTCGCGCCGCTGATGATCCAGCTGCGCCAGGGGACGTCACCGAAGATGATCGCGGTGACCTTGGCCGCCGGCAGCGTGCTCAGCGTGTTCCCGGTCCTGGGCAGCACGACGATCCTGTGCGCCATCGTGGCCGCTGCGTTCGGCCTCAACCAGCCGCTGATCCAGACGGTCAACTACCTGCTGTACCCGGCCCAGATCGCGCTGCTGTTTCCGCTGTACCGCGCCGGCGAGTGGCTGTTCCGGCAGCCTCCGGTGCCGCTGTTCTCGCTGAGCGAACTGACGGCGCGCTTCTGGAACAGCCCCGGTCAATTCTTCGTCGACTACGGGCTGGTGGCGGTCTACGGAATGGTGGCCTGGGCGCTGATCGCGCTGCCGACGTTCGTCCTGCTGGTCCTGGTCCTGCACGCGCCGATCCGCTCGCTCGCCACGCGCATGCGGCGCCCGGATTCCCGCTCAACCGCCGGCGACTAGGCGCAGCAGCAAGGCCAGGCCCAGCACGGCGCTCAGCGCCCAGTCGATGCGGACGATCCGCCGGATCGCCGGTGTCGACGGTGCCGCCCTTGCGAGCACGACGAAGGACAGCATGCTGAACAACGCGACGACACCGGCACCGATTCTCCAGGCCGGCTCGAAGGCCGCCGCGAGAAACGCCACGCCGATGACGCCGAACAGCAGGGCACGGTGACGCAGCAACAGCAGCGTCACCCCATCATCGGCGTTCACGCCGTACAAGGCCTGCAGACGACGAGCGGACCGCACCCCCACCACCGGCATCAGGTGCACGAGGCCGGCCAGCGCGAGCGCCACGGCCAGGAACAGCTCGACAGGATTCGGGTCCACGGGTCGCTCCGCTGGGATACGCGCTCGGCCATCACCGAGCCGGCGGCCTGGAGATGTCGTGCACGATCATCGCCTCTCTAGGCGTAGATCGTTCGCGATTCGCGCGCCGTCATTTCTCCCACCAGCAGGTACAGCAGCGGACCGAACGCTCCGAACGTCAGGGTCAGCAGCAGGTACGGCCACACGGTGCGGCCGGTCCGACGCGCGTCGGCCACCATCCACAGCATCGCCAGCACGCAGACGATCACCAGGTCGGCCAGCACCTGCCAGCCCGCGCTGGACGGGAAATGAAACGCGATGATCCCCCAGTAGCCGTGTTGGCTCAGAGCCAGGGCGCTCAAGGCGCCGAAACCCAGCAGCACGGCGATCAGCAACAGGATTCTCGAATTCATGGCATCGCTCCGCTTGGTGTGGAAGAGACCCCAGCCTCGTCGCCGGGACGACACGCCGCAATTACGCGGGACGTAATGGAAACGCGGGAATCGCGTGGTCACAATCGATCCATGACCACACAAGCCGACATCGCGGTGGGACCCGAGACCTTCGGCCGCCTGCTGCGCGACTGCCGCCGCGGAAGACGGCTCTCGCAACTCGACCTCGCACTGAACGCCGAGGTTTCGCAGCGTCACCTGAGCTTTCTCGAGTCCGGCCGGGCCAGGCCCAGCCGCGAGATGGTGGTGCAGCTGTCCGAGGCGCTCGACCTGCCGCTGGAGACGCGCAATCGCCTGCTCGCCGCGGCCGGCTTCGCCGGCCTCTACCCGCGCAGGCGTCTCGACGCGGAGGCGATGGCGCCGGTGCGCATCGCGCTGGAGCGGATGCTGACGGTGCACGAACCGTTTCCGGCCATGGTCGTGGACCGCGCGTGGAATCTGGTGATGTTCAATCGCGGCCTGCCGAAGATGTTCGAACTGCTGGGCGGCATGGAGGCGATGGCGGCGCGCGTCGGAGGCTCGAACATGCTGCGCGTGACCCTGCACCCGGAGGGACTGCGGCCGTACATCACGAACTTCGACGAGATCGCGGCGCACCTGTTGTCGCGCAGCGCGCACGAGGCGCTCGAATTTCCGGCGCTGGACGAGATCCTGAAGGAAGTGCTGCGCTACCCGGGCCTTCCGAGCCGCGGCCGCAACGTCGACTGGGCCACGCCGATGCTGCCGGTGCTGCCGACGCGGCTATCGGTGCACGGCGTCGAATTGAGCCTGATCACGACCTTGACCAGCTTCGGTACGCCGCTGGATCTCACGGCCGACGAGTTGCGGATCGAGAACCTGTTTCCGGCGGATCCGGCCAGCGAGGCCCTGTTGCGCCAGCTGCTGGCCTAGGGCCTGTTAACGCTATATCGATCGCTGCGGTGCCCCCGAAGGGGCGGGGCCGCTTTAGCGCGTCGCTGCGTCTCTCGCTCCTCATGTATGTCCAATACATGTCGTCACTCGTTCCTTGCGCTGCGCTAAAGCGACCTCCGCCGCAGCGACCGATATAGCGTT
>CAZXXM010000083.1:0-10843 GCA_964644715.1 uncultured Salinisphaerales bacterium | reverse complement strand
ATCGGACGAACGCGAGTCCGTAACTGCGCATCCACGACTGATGCCGTACGAAGTACTCCTTTCCGCTTCGAGGTTCGCCCCATGCAGCTTCCCTACGATGTCGGCCACGTCCGCCGCCGGATCTACCTGGTCCGGCACGGCCACGCGATGGGAGAAGGCGAAAAGTCCGCCCGCTACACCCCCGACGTCACCCTGACCTCCCACGGGCTGCTGCAGGCCGAGTCGACGCGGGATTTCCTGCGCACGGTTCCGTTCGACGAGGCCTGGTCGTCCGATCTCACGCGAGCCCAGCAGACCGCGCGCATCATCATGCAGGCGCATCCGGTCGAGCTGCGGACCTCGCAGGCCTACCGGGAAATTGCCGTCGATCTCGCGGTTGCGCTGCAGCGCGACGGCGACGCGAACGAGCGGCTTCGCGCTTTCGCCTACGACCTCTGGAGCGCGGAGACGGCCGGAGCCCGGATCTTCGGCGTCGGCGAAAGTTACCGCGAGTACTGCGATCGTGCGTTCCAGGCCATGGAGGACCTCGTGCTGAACGCGGCCGGCAACACGCTGCTGCTCGTGGCCCACGGCGGATTCAATCGGGCGGCGCTGTGCTGGGCTGCCGGCTCGACCTCGCTTTCGGCTTTCGGGGCGTTCGATCAGGATCATTGCGGCGTCAGCATCGTCGACGTCGACGTGGACCTGGAACAGCGGCGGATCGTGCGTCGCCACGTGCGGCTGACCAACTTCACGGCCTGGAGCCCCGACAAGCGCGACCTGCTGCACATCGACACCGAAGCGATGGCGGAAAAGGTGTCGTCTCTGATCGCCGGCCTGCGGAAAATCTAGCCGGCAGCCGCCCGCCATCCGGCCTGGGTCGGATGAAATGCCCGGATCGTGCTCGTGCCGCGATCGGGCTCGGGGCGAGGCCCCGTGGCCTTCTTCCGAACGAACGCGCCGATCCGGCTCGAAGGCGGCGGCCGTCGGCCGGTGCCTTGCTTAAGTCCCCGTCGGATGACAGCCTGACGCGGTCTGGGGGCTTTACCTGATCGATGCCGGGAATGCGGGTTAGGGACATTCTGTTGCTGGTCGCACTGGTGGCGATGCTGCCGGTCTCCGCGCGCGTGGACGCCAAGGAGATCTACGTCTTCAAGCAGAGCGACGGCACGCGCCTGTTCACGGACCAGAAGAAACGCGCCAAGGGCCTGACCTACATCAGCACCTTCGGCCGGCCGACGGCCTACGCGTCCTGCGGCCGGCTGACGCCGGCTGCGCTCCGGGCGCGCGGAGACCGTTACGACGCCCTGATCAGCAAGCACGCCACCGCGCAGGACGTGCCGCCGGAGCTGGTTCGCGCCGTGATGCACGCCGAATCCTGCTTCGAGCCTCGCGCGGTCTCGCGGGTGGGTGCGCGCGGCCTGATGCAGCTTATGCCCGACACCGCATCGCTGCTGGGCGTGAAGGACAGCTTCGACGCCGGCCAGAACATCGAGGGCGGCGTGCGCTATCTGCGCATGATGCGGGACCGTTTTCCGAGCGACTGGAGGCTGGTCCTGGCGGCGTACAACGCCGGACCGGGCGCCGTCGACAAGTACAAGGCCATTCCGCCGTACCCGGAAACGCAGGGTTACGTGAAGAAAGTGATGGCGATGTACGAAAAGAGCCTCAAGCCGCTGCCGAAGCCAGCGCTTCAGAGCGTCGCGGCGGCCGACGGCTGAGGCCTGCGCCGCAGATCGAAGCCGCGAACGCCGTCATCCGGAACCCGCGCGGCGCCGGATCTCCATCTCCCGCAGATCTCGTCTCCGGATCTTGCCGGTCACCGTCGTCGGCATGTCTTCGACGTATTCGATCTCGCGCGGATACTCGTGCACCGCCAGCACGGAGCGGACATGCGCCTGGATGCGCGCCGTCAGGTCAGCAGACGCGGAGACACCCGGCAGGACCTTGACGAAGGCCTTGATCGACTCGCCTACCCTGTCGTCCGGGACACCGATCACGGCGCAGGACGCGACGCCCGGCACAGCGAAGATGGCCGCTTCGATCTCACCCGGACCGACGCGATAACCCGAGGTCTTGATGACGTCGTCGATTCGGCCTTTGAAGTAGAGATAACCCCGATCGTCCTGCCAACCGGTGTCGCCGGTGAGATACCAGTCCCCGGCGAAACGCTCGTCGAACGCACGAGCGTTGTCGAAATATCCGGCCATCAGCACCGGGTCGGTCCGGCGCAAGGCGATGTTCCCCAGATCGCCGACGGGCAGAGGCAGGCCTTCGTCGCTGACGATCCGGACGTCGTGACCCGGAAACGGCTTGCCCAGCGCATCGGCCGGCGCCTCCTCCAGGGCCTTGCAGGTTCCGACCATGTAGTTCGCTTCCGTCTGGCCGTAACCCACGTTGAGTTCGCACCCCATCTCTTCCTGGGTCCAGCGGCGCAGCTCGGAACTGACCGATTCGCCGCCGGAGAAAACGCAGCGCAATCGAAGATCGGGAAATCGCTGCCGGACCCTGGGCAGCTCGCGCAGCCGCTTCAGCGCGGTGGGCGCGTACAGCCCGCAAGTCGCGCCGTGGCGCTCGACCATGCTCAGCGTCCGCTCGGGGTCGAAGCGCGCGTTGCTCGCGAGTATCGGCACCCCATAGGGCCAGAGCGCGAGGAGCCCGTCGGCCAGACCGCCGATCCACGCCCAATCGGCGGAGCTGAAATACAGGTCGCCGGGACGAAAGAAGTTGAGCACGTAGTCGCTGCCGTTGTGCGCGATCAAGGACCGCGCGTGGTGCACGACCGCCTTGGGCTCGCCGGTTGTGCCCGACGTGAACATCAACAGGAACGGATCTTCGGACATCGGCGCACGATCGGGGACGAACGTCGGAGCCCCCTTGGCAACGAGCGCTTCGAAGGCGTTCGGCCGATTCCCGCCGTCGACGACGACGAAGGCGGCGAGCTCGGGAAGTCCGTGCAAGACATCGGCGAAGCGCGCCTCGACTTCGGCTTCCGCGACGAAGACCTTGGCTCGAACGTGCGCCAGGCGGAAGCGCACCGCCTCCGGCGCGAAGAGCTTCGAAATCGGCAGCGACATCGCGCCCAGCCGATACGCCGCGAAATGCGCGATGGCGTTCTCGGGCCGTTGCGGAAGATAGATCGCGACGACATCCCCGCGCCCCACGCCCAGCGATCGCAGCGCGTTGGCGAAGCGATTCACCGCCTCGAGCATCTGCGCCCAGCTCCAGCGCTGCACGCGACCCTCGTCGTCGTCGAAGATCAGGCAGATGTCGTCAGGCCGGTTCTGGTGGCGCAGCAGGCAATCCGCCACCACGCTGTAGTCGTCCGGGATGTTCCAGCGGTGCCGTGCGCGGGCGTCGTCGATGTCGACGGCGTCCCGCACGGTCTGATCGCGCAAGCCGATCACCCGCCATCTCCGCATTGCGAGAACAAGGCGTTCCCGCGCAAGCGCTCCGATCCGCACATCGTCGCTGCTCCCAGGATCCGATCCGTCACCGCAGCTTAGCGACGGTGACGATGGCCGCTGTAGACGGGCAACTACCGACGTGCGGCGCGAGCGCGTCCGCGGATCAGTCCGGCAGCGTCACGCCGGAGCCGCCCATCTCCGCAGGAAAATCCTTCATTTTCGGCAGGCCGTCTTTCACGCTGAGCACCTTCTCGGCGTAATTGACGTGCACCGCCGGCTGGAACTTCAACGTGGGAATGACGGCGGCGTAGACGTCCACCAGGCCCATCGGCGGATGGTCGCTGAACACGTGGCCTCCGCAGTTCTTGCACCACTTCCGGTAGCTGACCGGCGTCTTGTTGTAAGTCCCGATCAGGTCTGCGCCCTGCGTCACCTTCAGCGATTCCGGCTTCCACAGGCTGAAGGCGTTGACCGGTCCCGCGGACCAATGCCGGCAGGACTCGCAATGGCAGTAGCCCATGGCCGCCGGCTCACCACTGACGGTGAATTGCACGGCACCGCAGAAACAGCTTCCCTTGTGTTCGCTCATGATCGTTCTCCTTGCTTGTTTATTTCTAGTACTTCGCCGAGCTGCGGGGAGCGTAGCCCGGACCAAGTCCGGGCTACGAGGATTCGCGATCCGATCATGATCCGTGGCATCTCCGGGCGCTAGGTCCGCGGGGCGCGTGCACGGAACCAGATGCCGTAGGCCAAGGGCGAGCGATCGGGAACGATGGGCGTGAACATTTCCGCGTAATGCCCGCGGTAGCGCTCGATGGCGGCTCCGAAGCACGCGTCGCGTTCGAGATGCGTCCACCAGGCTCGCAGCCTGGGGTATTCCGGAAAAGGCTCGAGGCGATCGAAAGTGACGATGCCGAGATTCTCGGTCGTCGTCTCCAGCGTGCACTGGTAGAACAAGATCGTGTACAGCATCAGGACGTCGGCGATCGACATGGCGTTCCCCCATGCCCACGGGCCGGCTCCCAGGCTGCGCTCGAGTTCGAGCAGGCTGCGTTCGAGTTCGGCCTTGATGGTCCGCAGCCTCGCGGCGTCTTTCACGATCGGGTCGATCTGTCCCGCCAGCGGCCACAGCTGGGCGGAGAGCGACAGGTCGCACATGCAGCAGAGCTGCCGGACCTTCGCGCGATCGTAGGCATCGCCCGGAAGCAGCGGCGGCTCGGGATGAACCTCGTCGAGGTATTCGCAGATCGCGAAGGATTCCGCGAGGTAGCGGCCGTCGATGTCGAGCACAGGAATCCGGCCCTGGGGATTGACGTCTCTCATGAACGGCGTGTCGATCATGAACTGCAGGGGATCGAGCTGCGTGGACGGATCGCGCTGCAGGATCGAGATCCGCTGCTGGAACCGACCGAAGGCTTCGTCGATGTCCGGCATCACGACCGGAAGATCGATGCCCTTGATCTGGGCGACCAGCATGACGCGGCTGACGAAGGGCGAAACCGGAAGGCCGAACAAGGTCAACGACATTGGATCACCCCACGCAATCGGGGACGCCGATCGCCGTCCCGCATGGAGACGTCATCGCGCGACGTCCATGCTGCGAATGTACCCGAGGCATCTCCGTCGTTGAACGCTGGCTGCGAGCCTCGATCACTTTCGTGAATAGGGTGGGACGCAAAGCGGTGGGGGCGCCTGCAGCAGGAGATCCCGTAGCGGACGATCCCTAATTGCGAGTCCCGGCCTCAGCGGGTAACTACTGCCTGGACCGATCGCGGCCGCCTGAAGAAGCCGCGACGACACGACAACCACCTCAGGAGATGATCAATGAAGGCCACTTTATGTTTCGTGGGTCGAAGCGCTCTTCTTCTCGGACTGCTGCTCCCGGCAGCGCCTGCGCTGGCGACACTCGGCGTGTTCGAGCACGGCAACGGGATCAACTCGATGGGCATGGGCGGCGTGACGTATTCCTACGCCACCGAGACCACGACCCTGGGCGCGAATCCGGCGCACGCGCTGAGCCTGGGCGATCGCTGGGATCTGGGCGCCGACGTGTTCTGGGCCAACGCCGACGGACGTTACAAGGGCAACGATCTCGCGCCGGACATGTCGTACAAATCGGACGGACGTTCCTGGTACGTCATTCCGCAGGGCGGCTATTCGAAGCGCCTCAACAACGACTGGGCCCTGGGCATCACGATCCTCAACGCCGGCCTCGGGCCCGACTATGCGGGCAATCCGTACGAGCGCTTCGGCGGCGCATCGAACCGCGCGACCTTGTACCTCGCTTCGTCGAGTATCGTGACGGCGCTGGCCTATCGGCTGACCGACGCGTTCCACGTCGGCGCGAGCCTGAACGTCGGCTATCAGGAACTGCTGATCCAGGGGCTGCAGTTCCTGGACAACGCCGCGTCGTCCCAATCGCCGGGCAACGTCACCAACCAGGGCAAGGACGGCGTCTTCACGTTCTCCGGCAGCCTGGGTTTCAAATGGCAGATCACGCCCTGGCTCACCGCGGGCGCGGCTTACAAGAGCAAGAACTACAACGCGCAGCACGACGAGTATCGCGGGCTCGTCGCGCGCGGCGGCAAGCTGGAACTGCCGTCGATCTACGGCGGCGGCTTCACGATCAAACCCTACGAGAAGCTGGTGCTGGTGCTCGAAGCCCAGCGCCTGACCTATCGCTCCGAGGCGGCGTTTCGAAACGGTCTCGGCAAACTGCTCGAGGGCAACAAGCTCGGCAGCGGCGACGGTCCCGGCTTCGGCTTCAACGATCTGAACGCCTACAAGTTCGGCATCGAATACGGCGCAACGCCCACGCTCACGCTGCGTGCCGGATTTTTGTGGGGGACGGGCCTGCTGACGAAGGACGACACCTTGTTCGCCTTTCTCGGCCCTCTGACGCATCGCGAAACCTACACCGCGGGCGCGACGTACCTGTGGCGCGACAAGTGGGAGTTGTCCGGCATGGCCTACGCGACCCCGATTCGCTCGGTCGGCGGACGCGGCTCGATTCCGGACGCCTTCGGTGGTGGCGAAGTGCACATCGCCGACGAGCTCTACGGATTCGGTCTTTCGGTCGGCAAGCGCTTCTGACGACGTACCGGTGAAGCGGTGTGTCGCCTTCGAACGGCGTTCGAAGGCGACACGGCTCCACGCTCAGGCCACATTCACGCCGGCGGCTTCCAGGTATCGGCGAATTCCTTGAAGCCGCTCGGATCGTGAGGTCCGAAGGCCGTGTGCTCGAGGATGCCGACCGATCGCTGATCGCCGTTGAGCGTCACCTTGCACACCTGCTGCACGTGGAAGAGGTGCGGCTGCGTGATGTCCATGTCGGAGACCACCCAGGTTTCGTCGTCGATCGCGTAGTCACCCTTCCAGCAGCCATGTCCCCAGGTCGGATGGAAGTAGCCGACACCGGCCATCGCGAACGTCACGAGGGGTTCGTACTGCGCCTCCCATATCTCGCCGCCGGGACGCCGGAAGCGCAGCGTCGCCTTTCGCAGGCGGCGGCTGTTCGGCTGGTAGTGGAAGTCGTAACTCACCGGCGTGGCGGCGATCTCCCCGGTGTCGCGCGCGAACACCGGTTCGTCGCCCTTGGGGACGCGCGGGATGGTGCCTCCCGAGCCGATCACGATGTCGCCCTTGCGGTCGGCGAACATCACGCCGTGCAGGATGAAGTCCTTCCAGAAGGTCTGCGACCAGCCGAAGTAGAACTGCGAAGCCCAGCGGTGCGGGCGCCCGCCGTTCTCGCCGCAAGGCCGGATACCCCAAGACCTGTCCCGCGTGCCGTTGGTGACTTGCGGGTCGAGCTCGATACGCTTGCCCTTGACCTTGATCCAGCCCGACCAGCTGCCGAATTGCGACATGCGCGTGACGTCCATCGAGAGCTGCACGCCGTCCGTGAGAATCTGGCGATCTTCCTCGTGCGTGCCGGTGCCGGCCTCGAACGCGAGCTCCGCCTCGAAGCCGCGCTCGGGTGCCGAGATGATCACGCGGTGGCGGCGCATCGGAATGATCGTCTGCACCTTGACCGGCCCGAGCGTGGTGTTGGCGCGATCCACCGGCAGATCGCCACTGACGTGCAGGCAGTACTGGCGGCCGTCGACCAGCACGCTGAAGCCGGCATCCATCACGCGGCGGTTCGGATAAAAACCCATGGCGACGCTGAAGTACAGCGAGCCGTCGCCGACGAAGCCGTTGAACCAGAACCGGTCGTAGAAATTGCGATCGCTGGTCGACGGCACGGCGACCGGCTGCGCCGTCTGATGGATGGGATAGTCGTCGAGCGTGGTGATCATTCGGGCTCCTGGCCGTGGAAAGGGATCGGGATCGTTACGGGACGGACGAGGCGGCGCGGCGATCGCCGTGTCGCGACGCGGCGTGAAGAAGCGATTGCCGCCGTGACGTCGGTGCTCGATTCGTTCAACCCGAGGGCGCGCGACGGATCGCCATCACCGGCCGATGCGCTTCACGCAGATCGGCCGCGCCTGCGCCGCCCACGTTGAGATAGACCACCTCGTCGACGAGGCCTTCGTACGCTTCGAGCCGCCGCGCACACTGGGCCGGCGTGCCGACGAACGCGAGGCGATCAGCGACGGCATCGTCGATCTGGTCGACCGCGGCTTCCACCTCGTTCTTCGGGCCATGCTTCGCGCAGGCATCGGCCGCACGCGAGAAGCCATGCTCGCGCAGCAGGAAGTCGTAGTACGGATGCGGCAGCGGGTGGAAGAAGCTGCAGATCGTGGCCTTGATGGTCGCCCGCGCACGATCCAGGTCTTCATCCACCGCTACCAGTCCGCCCATGGGGACCTGCACCGCCGAGGGATCGCGGCCTGCGGCGATCGCGGCTTCACGGATCGACGGCCGGATCTTGTCGCGGATGTACTCGGGCGACATCAGCACGCCCAGCGCGACGCCATCGGCGACCGACGCCGCCACCTTGATCATCTTTGGACCGATCGCCGCGAGCCACACCGGAATGCTCGGCCGCACCGGCGCGTTGCGTGGCTCCCACTGCATGCGGTGAACCTGCCCCTGGTAGTTCACTGCACCACCGGCCGGCGTGCGCACGATCTTCTGCAGCAGCTCGACGTACTCGCGCAGCTTCGTCAGCGGCCGCTCCGGTTAGACGCCCTGGTACACGCGATTGATGTGCTCATTGCCCGGACCGACGCCGAGCACGAATCGCCCGCCGCTGAGTTCGTCCAGATCCAGTGCGCTCAGACCCGCCAGGAACGGGGTCCGTCCGTAGGCATTCAGGATGTAGGACCCGAGCGTGATCCGCGCGGTGGCGGCCGCGATCGCCGCCAGCGGGACGAACGCGCTGCGATAGCCCTCGATGCAGTACACGCCGTGCATCCCTTCGTCTTCGGCCGCGCGCGCGACATCGATCACCTGCGCCAGCGGAACGCCGATGCCGTGCAACATCAGACTCTGACGCATTGCGGTCTCCTCGGAATCTCGTTCTTGGATACGGCGTGCGGGCGGACGAGGTCAACGCTTCCGCCGTCGCGCGCACCCTTTCCGATCTTCGCCCCTGTGCGGCCGAATGGCCATCCTTGCGGCATCGAGACGGACCCCGCGACCGACGACGTCAGCCCGCCGGCTTGCGCAGGATCCCGACGAACCGGGTCCCCGCACCGCCCGGGCCAGCTCCGCGGACGACCAGGGGTTCGATGTCGAGGTGTTCCGCGAAATCGCGAAACGCGGTGTTGTCATCGATATCGTCGGACACCAGCAGGCCTCCGGGGCGCAGGTGTTTCCACGCGAATGGGTAGGCCCAGGCGCGGCCTTCGTACTGCTTGTCGCTGTCGTAGTGAAAGAGGTCGATCGCGCCGCCGACGGCCGTCACGGCACGAGGCAACCCGATCGAATCGGGATAGCGAAGCAAGGTCCAGCGCGAACGCAGCGCTTCGGGCACGGCGCATCCCACGTGCCGCGCGTTCCCCCGTCCCGGGTAGGGCATGTCGACACTGAGCAGGACGCCGTTCGTGTCTTCGAGCGCGAGCAGCAGCGCCAGCGATGAGAACCCATACGCGACGCCCGTCTCCACGATTCGAGCAGCGCCCAGGTGCAGGGCCAGGTGGTACAGCAGGTTCGTGAGGCCGGCACCTCCCATCCTGACCGGCGATTGCTTCGCCCGATCCAGCGCACCGTCCCAGACGTCCGGAAACAGCGTCTCGACCGGGACAGGGTCGAGCCCGGTCAGCGATCGAATCGCCTCGTCGGACGATACGGCACGTGCCGCCGCCCAGCGCTCGGCGGGCCCGCGATCCTTTCCCAAGGGGCGCGGCAGCAGATTGAGGCCGATCCGCCGGCGCATCCTCCGCAGCGCTTCAGGAAGGTAATGAGGCCTCGCGAGGAAGAAGAGAAAGTTGCCTTTCACCGACGTATCGAGCCTCCGCGTCTACGCCTTCGCCTGCGTCGTCGGAGAGCCGACCCCGCGACCTGTGACCCGGCGATAGCCAGGCTGGCCGCAAGAAGCACCTTCGAGGAAGAATGGAGGCTGGGGTCGGAATTGAACCGGCGTACGCGGATTTGCAGTCCGCTGCATAACCACTCTGCCACCCAGCCGGGCGCCGCGATTCTAACGGCTAAGCAGAAGCGAAAAACCCCGGATGAACCGGGGCCGTCGCGAATCTGGAGCGGGAAACGAGGTTCGAACTCGCGACCTCAACCTTGGCAAGGTTGCGCTCTACCAACTGAGCTATTCCCGCTTGGGGACGCGCATTTTAGCCGCTGGCATTCGTGAGTCAATGGAAGTCGGCACAGGATCGAAAATTAGTTTCGCGATCGGGACCGCTCGCCCGTCGTAACCCGGACGACGTCCGGGGGCTTCCGCATCGAACAACTGTGATGCAGCGCTCATCCCGCCCATCGTCGCCGAAAGAGCCGGTGCTATCGTCCTTTCGTCATTTCGCACGGGGAGCGAAGCATGGCCTGCATCATGAACCTGGGGGACGAGACCGACATCAAGTGGCTCTACAACGTGAGCTACCCCGTCGGACGTGGATGCCCCAATCGCCGGGACGACGTTCTCCTGGTGCAGAGCTTCCTCAACATGCTCCTCCCCTACCTGACGGTCCTGGATCCCGTGTCGGGCAAGCGCATTCAGAGCTATCTGAAACTCGACGGCCTGTTCGGTCCGCGCACCCAGGGGGTCATCATGGGGTATCAGAAGAACGTCAAGACGCGCGGCGGCGTCATCACGGCCGATGGCCGCGTCGACCCCTCTCCCGAATCCGGCTGGAGCCAGAGACTGAACGTGCAGTACACGATGGTCTGGATGAATCGGGATTACCGGAACAACAACGGCGGAAAGATGGCCACGGCGGACCAGTTCATCCCGGCGCTCCGCGCGGCCCTGCTCGCCAACGACAAGACGTAGATCGCCCCTTCTCGTAGCCTGGACGAAGTCCGGGGTTGCGCCACGTATTGCGAGCAGAACCCCGGACTTC
>CAZXXM010000082.1:7972-10870 GCA_964644715.1 uncultured Salinisphaerales bacterium | reverse complement strand
TGCCGGATGCGACGGTGAGCGTGGTCAATCGCTGCCGTACCGAAGAGAACGAAATCGACGAGGCCCGCGGCGTTGCCAAGCAGGTCGGTGCTGCCGACTCCGCGAAGCTCGAAGTGCGATTCGCTCCAAGCTGGCTGGGCTTCGTGCCCTTCGTCTGGGGCGACTACTGGGTCATCGATCTCGACGCCGACTACCAGCTCGCCGCGGTCAGCGAACCGGGCCGCGACTACCTGTGGATCCTGTCGCGCACGCCCAGGGTCGAAACCGCCAAGCGAGCCGAGCTGCTCGACCGGCTCGCGGCAATGGGCTTCGACACCGCGCGGCTGGACGCCACGCCGCAGTCGGCAGCCAAGCCCTGAATTCGGCATAAAAGAAGCATTCGATCGCAGGTTCGTGGCCCGCGATCAATCTTCCCTCACACCCTCAGGTCACGATCTTCATGCGGCCCTGGCTGCCTTCCAGCGCAATGTCGCGATAACGGCACTTGCCCTGCCCGCGCTGGAACACCGTGTTCGCGATCAGCCACACGCCGACGATGCGCTTGGGCAGTTCACCGCCGATCGCCCGGCGATAGTCGTCGGCGATGTTGCGACGCTCGTCCAGCCAGCGTCCGAGTTCCGCGGTGCCGCTGCGCACCACCCAGTGCGTCTCGCGCTCGTTCCACCAGGCGAGCGGGCACTGGAAGATCGTGTCGACCGGCAGCGAAGAACTCCACATCCAGGTCAGGTCCAGGCCGTTGTCGAACTCCACGGCGAGCGACAGGTAATCGTGCGTCGGCTCGATGTGTTCGGGCAGCTTCGACGGCAATTGCTCGACGAGCCAGGACCAGCGCACCTGGCTGTCCGCCGTCAGCAGAACGTCGACCGGATACTGCAGGATGCCGACGTCCGCGTGCGTGTGGCAGCACAGCTCTTCCTGCTTCGTATCGCAGGGCTGGAAGATCTCGCCCTGGCCCAGACGCCACAGGTAGTGCCAACCCTCAGGCGGCGCGACCGGCGACTGCAGCCGCTTCAGCGCGGTGCCGAACCACGTGGGTTCGATCTTCGCGGCCGCCTGCAGGCCTTGCATCGCATCGCCGCGCCACTGCACGACGGCGACTTCGAACGCGCCCGGAAACTTCACGCGCGGATACTTCGGCTCGAAAGCTCCCTTGCGATCGGCGAATTCGCCGGAGGGTTTGCTGGTGAGCCACAGCGTGCCGCCGGACCCGGAGTCGAAGCTGCTGGCGTTGCCGACGATCTTCGCGAGCTCGCCGTCGCCGACGCGATGCCAGAGCCCGACCTTGGGCTGAAAGCCCACGTCCAGCGCGCTCGACGCGTACACCATGCCGTTGGCCAGCAGGCTGATCGTCTGCCCGGAAGGCAGCACGATGCCGCTGTCGATCCACGGCGCCGTCGTGGCCGGCACCTTGACCCAGTCGCAGCGCAGCACCGCGTCACCGAGTTTCGCCAGTGCCTGCTCGATGCGAGAACGGAAGTCCGCCGGCGGAACGTCGGCCTCGCCTCGCAGGCGTCGCGCAAGACGTGAACCCATGAAGCGCAAGGTCGTGGGCAGGGCGGACGGGGCATTGCGAATCGGCATCACGACTCCAGCGGAAGAAAAAATCGGGGGCGCAAGCGCAACATCCTGCGCCGCGTTGCACAAGTCTGACGTCCGCCTACGCGCCGAGTTCCGCCTGCGTGGGCGGGCGCGCCGTGAACGGCCCGGGCTGTCCGGTCGACGCCTCGTACATGCGCTGCCATAGCCGCCGTCCGAGCCGGTCGACCTTGTGCACCGTCGCGATGAAATCCTGGCGCGCCTGCACGTCGACCAGCGGACCCGGCAGCAAAGGGTCGTAGACGACATGGCGGATCGCACTGCCGCCGATCAGGAAGACCTCGCGCGCGCCTTGCTGAGGTCCGAGCTTGTCCGACGTGCTCATCCAGTCCTCGAGCTGCAGCCGCAGCTTGCGATAGTTCGCGTTGAGCTTCTTGCCGTCCCAGAGCTTGCGGATGCGCGCTTCGCGCGCCGCCTCGAAACCATGGGCGGAGAACACGCTGGCACCCCGCTCCAGGCCGATCTGGTAGAGACGGCGACGCACCGTGTCGAGGTCGCGCTCGATGTTGTCGGGGCGCAGGTACAGGCCGCGCTCCAGCTCGCGGAAACCCAGCATGTCGAGCGCCCGCCGGCGTGCGCGCAACGCGGCGCGGTCGCTGCGTCCGAGCGCGCCGCAGTGGACGCCGATGTAGCCGCCGTTCCAGTCGCGCACGCGCTGCTCGGCGGTGCGCCAGGTCGCGACCTCGTCGGCCAGCTCGTGCGCACGTGCACTGAGCTGGTAACTGCCGCGCTCGGCCGCCTCGACCAGGCCATCGGACGCGAGCCGCGCCAGCGCGACCCGCGCATTGTTGTCGCTGATGCCGAATAGCGCGCAGGCGGTCACGGCGTCGCGGGCCGACAGCGGCTCCGGGTCTGCCGCGAGCAGCAGGTCCAGGATCAGCCCGCGCGGCTTGGGCTTCATGCCGGGTCCTTCGCCAGCTCGGCATCGAGTTGTTCGTTGAAACGAGCGAGCGCGAACTCGTAGCGCCCGAAGCGCAGCGACGCGTTCGCCCCGCTGGAAAGACCCGCCTGCATCGAGGCCATCTGCGCGTAGTCCTCGCCCAGCGCATCGCGATAAAGCTGCACGTTGCGCTCCCAGTGCTCTCGGGCTTTTTCGGAGTCCGGTGCCTGCGGGATCAGCGCGAAGTCGATGATCCGCGTCGCGTCCACGGACATCGGCTCGATGCGCGTCACCTGCGCGTGGTCGGGCTGAACCAGGATCATCGTGCTGGGAAACAGGTAGTACAGAAGATTGCCGACCTCGCGCGGTTGCAGGCCGGCGGCGTCGCCCGTCGTGCGCAAGACTTCCTTGACGATGAACAT
>CAZXXM010000082.1:4358-7872 GCA_964644715.1 uncultured Salinisphaerales bacterium | reverse complement strand
TCGCGGCCGCAGCCCTCGCCTTCGCTCACGACCCTCGCGCCGCGATGGCGGCAGACGTTGAGAAACGCATGCAGCCCTCCACGACCGTCACGCGTCACCAGCAGCGGGATCCCGAGCACGTCGCCCGACCACCAGCTCGCCTTTCGCGCGAGTGCCGATGCCGGTGCGACGGCCTGCGGATGACGCCGCATCATCTCGAGCTCGCGCCGGTGGCGCGCATCGTCGAGATACCGGGAAACCGGCGAGCACGCCTCGTGCTCGCCCATTTCCGGCAGACCGCTGGACAAGACCGCGCGTGCGCGCGCGAGCAGGTCCGCGGCGACCGCCGGCTTCATGCAGCGGCGACGGCCTGGAAGCGATCGAGGTGATAGTCGCGATCGCCGTAGCGCGTACCGAACGCCGTGAGCTGGCGGAAGTAGTGACCGACATCCAGCTCCTCGGTCATGCCGATGCCGCCGTGCAACTGCACTGCCTGCTGCGCGACCATCTTCGAGGCCTTGGCCACGTAGGCCTTGGCCGCCGATACCGCCCTGCGCCGCTCGATCGCATCGCGGCTGTCGGCCTTGGAAGTGGCCAGCAGCACCATCGAGCGCGACTGCTCCAGCTCGATGAACATGTCGACCACACGATGCTGCAGCACCTGGAACGTGCCGATCGCCACGCCGAATTGCTTGCGCGTGCGCAGGTAGGCCGAGGTGCGTTCGAACAGCGCCTTCATGCCGCCCAGCGCCATCGCGCAGTCGACGGCCGTCGCCTTGTCCAGGCCCGCTTCGAGCGCACCGACGTCGCCCAGATGCGCATCGGCATTCACCTGCACACCGTCGAGCTTCACGTCCGCCGCCACGCCGCCGCCGAGGACCGGGTACGTCGTCAGGCTGACACCCGCGGCCTCGCGCGGTACCAGGAACAGGTCGACCGATGATCCATTGCGCGCCGACACGATCAGTTGCGAGGCATTGGGCGCGTTGAAAGCGCAGATCTTCTCGCCGCTGATCACGAAGCCCTTTGCGTTCTTGTCGGCGACAGTGGTGCACTGCGCCGGATCGAACCGGCCGGCGCGCTCGGCGTAGGCCACCGCCAGCTGCACATCGCCGGACGCCAGGCTGCCGAGCAGCGCCTCCTGCCGGCCCGCGTTGGAACTGGCAGCGACGACTGCCGCCGGCAGCACGGCACCCGCGATGAAGGGCTCGACGACCAGGCCAGCGCCCAGCGCCTCGGCGACCAGCGCGATGTCGAGCGTCGAGCCGCCGATGCCGCCGGCCGCTTCGGGCACGGCCAGCGCCAGCCATCCGAAGTCCGCGACCTGCTTCCAGATCGCCGGATCGCATTGGCCGGGGGCGGCGAGCGACTTCTTGTACTGGTCGAAGCTGTAACCCTTCTGGGCGAACTTGACCGCGCTGTCCTGCAGGATTTCCTGCTCGGAAGTGAATGAGAGATCCATTGTTCGAGTTCCTCAGAGTCCGATCAGAACCTTGGCCAGCACGTTCTTCTGGATTTCGTTGCTGCCGCCGTAGATGGTGCAGGCACGCAGGAAGTTGTAGCGGGTCGACGCGGCGCGATAGACCGGTTCGCCGTCGACGTCCTGTCCCCAGGGCATGGCCTGCAGACCGCCGAATTCCAGCTGCGCCTCGGAGATGCCCTGCTGAAGCTCGGTGCCCTTGATCTTCAGACCCGAGGACTCCGGTCCCGGCGAGTGGCCCTTGGCCATGCGATCGAGCGTGCGCAGGTTGGTGTATTCGAGCGCCATCAGATCGACTTCCAGCTCGGTGAGCCGGCGATGCGCGTGCGGGTCGTTCTTCAGCGCGGGATCGCGAGCGACGGTGTCGCGCAGCCAGGCGAGCTGGCGCTTGCTGTCACCGACGCCGGCAATGGCGGTGCGCTCGTGCGTCAGCAGGTACTTGGCGATCGTCCATCCCTGCCCTTCGGTGCCGACGAGGTTCTCGACCGGCACCTCGACATCCGTGAAGAACACTTCGTTGAGGTGATGGTGCCCGTCGATCGTGATGATCGGCCGGACCTCCAGACCCTTGCTCTGCATGTCGATCAACAGGAACGAGATGCCCTGCTGCTTGGAACCGTCGCCGCTGGTGCGGACCAGGCAGAAGATCCACTTGGCCCAGTGCGCCTGCGTGGTCCAGATCTTCTGGCCGTTGACGATGTACTGGTCGCCCCGGCGGACCGCCTGCGTCTTCAGGCTCGCAAGGTCGGAACCCGAGCCGGGCTCCGAATAGCCCTGGCACCAGGTTTCCTCGGCGTTCGCGATCTTCGGCAGAAAGCGCTGCTGCTGTTCGGGCGTGCCGAACTTCATCAGCACCGGGCCGAGCATCATCAGTCCGAACGGAATCACCGACGGCGCCCCGGCCCGGGCGCGCTCGGCGTCGAAGATGTCGCGCTGCACCGGCGTGAAGCCGGGCCCGCCGAATTCCTTCGGCCACGAATAGGCCAGCCAGCCCTTTTCGGCCAGCTTCTTCTCCCAGGCGAGCTGGGTCTGTTTGCCGATGCGCATGCCGGTGGCGATGCCGCTGGGATCACGCGGCGTGTTCGCCTCCATCCAGGTACGGACCTCCTGTCGGAAGCTTTCTTCTTCGGGCGAGTAGTCGAAATTCACGGGCAGCCTCCGGGGCTACGGTCCTGCGGGTCGGGAGAGATGATGCGACCCGAACATTACTTGCATGACCGTCATTTGTCAGCACGTGTAATATCTATTGGCGACCTTCCCAAGGAAACCGACATGGCCGACACCTCCGCTCCCACCGTCGTCGTCGAACGCCGCCCGCCGCTGCTGGTGGTCCGCATCAATCGTCCCGAGGTCCGCAACTGCGTCGACGGGCCCACCGCCGACGCACTCGCGGCCGCGTTCCGCGCCTTCGACACCGATCCTGAACTGCGGGTCGCGATCCTCACTGGGACCGACGGCCATTTCTGCGCCGGCGCCGATCTGAAAGCGATCTCCAGCGGCGAGCCGGGGCGCACGCTGCGACTGGAACCGGACGGCGACGGTCCGATGGGCCCGACGCGGCTGCAGTGGTCGAAACCCGTGATCGCGGCCGTATCGGGCTATTGCGTGGCCGGCGGTATCGAGCTGGCCGCCTGGTGCGATCTGCGCGTGGCGGACGAGACCGCGATCTTCGGCGTGTTCTGCCGCCGCTTCGGCGTTCCGCTGATCGACGGCGGCACGGTGCGCCTGCCGCGGCTGATCGGCATGTCGCGTGCGCTCGACATGGTGCTCACCGGCCGCCCGGTCGATGCCCGCGAGGCGTACAGCATGGGGCTGGCGAACCGTCTCGCACCGCGGGGCCAGGCGCTGGTCGTGGCCGAGAAGCTCGCGCTCGAGATCGCCGCCTTCCCGCAGGCCTGCATGCGCGGCGACCGCCGCAGCGTCTACGAGCAATGGGGCTATGACGAGCCCGAGGCGATCGCCAACGAGTTCGTGCACGGCAATGCGACGCTCCGGTCCGGCGAGACCGTCGCAGGTGCCACGCGCTTCAAGGACGGCGCCGGCCGTCACGGTCAG
>CAZXXM010000082.1:0-4348 GCA_964644715.1 uncultured Salinisphaerales bacterium | reverse complement strand
CGAGTCCGCACCGGAGAACGCCATGTCCAATGCCGCCTCGTTCGTCACCCAGGAGGTCACCAACCAGGTCCCGCCGATCGGTCACTACAACAGCTACGCGAGCGATCGCGCGTTGCGCGACGCCGTGCACCGCGAGGGCGGCGGCTGGGCCGAGGCGCAGCTCGTCGCGTTCGGCGCAGTGGCCGGCGGCGAGCTGATGGACCTGGGTTACACGGCCAACGAGAACCCGCCGAAACTGCGCAGCTTCGATCGTTACGGCCATCGGCTCGACGAGATCGAGTTCCATCCCGCGTATCACCGCGTGATGCAGCTCGCGATGCAGCACGGCGTGCACGCTTTCGCGTGGCGGCATGCGGACAAGCCGGGCGCACACGTGGCGCGCGCGGCTATCAGCTACCTGCATTCGCAGGCCGAAGCCGGCACCGGCTGTCCGTTGACGATGACGCACTCGTCGATCCCGGCGCTGCGTCACGCACCCGAGCTCGCGCGCGACTGGCTGCCTCGCATCACGTCGCTCGAATACGACCCGCGCGTGCTGCCCTTCGACCGGAAGACGGCGCTGACGATCGGCATGGGCATGACCGAGAAGCAGGGCGGATCGGACGTGCGCGCGAACACGACGCGCGCCACGCGCCAGTCCGACGGCAGCTACCGGATCGTCGGCCACAAGTGGTTCTTCTCCGCACCGATGTGCGATGCGTGGCTGGTGCTGGCGCACGTCGACGCCGGGCTCACCTGTTTCCTGATGCCGAAGCTGCGTCCCGACGGATCGCGCAACGCCATCCACATCCAGCGCCTGAAGGACAAGCTCGGCGACAAGTCGAATGCCTCGTCCGAAGTCGAATTCCTCGACGCCTACGCGCTGCGCGTCGGCGACGAAGGCCGCGGCGTGCCGACGATTCTCGAGATGGTGTCGCTGACGCGGCTCGACTGCATGATCGGCAGCAGCGCGCTGATGCGGCAGGCCACCGTGCAGGCGTTGCATCACGCGCACCACCGCCAGGCCTTCGGAAAAAAACTCGTCGACCAGCCGCTGATGCAGAACGTGCTGGCGGACCTCGCGCTCGAAAGCGAAGCGGCCATCGCGCTGACGATGCGCGTGGCGCGCGCGGTCGACGCCGCCGGGCGCGACAAGGGCGAAGCGGCTTTCGCCCGCATCGCCACCGCGATCGGCAAGTACTGGATCTGCAAGCGCACGCCGACCCTGGTCAACGAGGCGCAGGAATGCCTCGGTGGCCTGGGCTACGTGGAGGAGAGCAACCTGCCGCGCCTGTACCGGCAGGCGCCGCTGAATTCGATCTGGGAAGGCAGCGGCAACATCCAGTGCCTCGACGTGCTGCGCGCGCTGGGCAAGGAGCCGGAGACGCGCGAAGCGCTGTTCGCGGAACTGCTCGCCGCGCGCGGACTGGATTCGAGCCTCGACCAGGAACTGCACTGGCTCAACGAAGTCCTCGACGAGCGCACCACGCTCGAGCTGCGCAGCCGCATGGTCGTCGAGCGCACCGCGCTGGCGCTGCAGGCCGCGATCCTGCTGCGTGCCGGCAACGACGACGTGGCTCGCAGCTTCTGCCGATCACGGCTCGGCGGCGAGCACGGGCTGGCGTTCGGCACGCTGTCGGCGGACGTGCCGATGAGCGCACTGATCGAACGCGCGGCCTGAGTCACGTCGAGGTCGCGGCGCAGAAGCTGCGCCGCAGATCTCACCAGCCGAACGAGAGGCCCGCGCTTCCGGCGATGTCGTCGCCGGCGCCGGAGATGCCGACCTGCGCCGTCACGGCCTTGTAGCGGCTCGCGAAGTTGAGGCCGTAGGCCGTCTCGCCGTCGTACGTGCCCACCTTGATCGAGACGGCGTTGTCCTGGCCGGGCTGGAAGTACGGCGTGGACTGCGCAAGCGCGGACGCCGCGGCACGCGCTGCGTACTCGCGCACGCCCCGCATCGCCGATCGCGTGACACCGAGCAGCTGCTCGACGTTCACCGCGTCGCTCATCTCGGTGCCCGCCGCGACGTTGGTGATCTGGCGGCGCACGCCACTGTCCGCATTGCCCACCGACACCGTGTTGGCCCGATCCGCGCGCGATCCCTGACCCAGGGCCACGCTGTTCTCGGCCAGCGCTTGGCTCTGCGCACCCAGCGCGACGGCGCCGCCGCCGCTCGCCTGCGCCGCCGCGCCGATCGCCAGCGCCTGTGCACCGGTGGCGCTGCCGCAGGCCACACCGCCGGTCTGCGGCGTCTGGCAGGCGCCGGCTGCGACCAGTCCTTGCAGCGTCGCATCGCTCTGAGCCAGCGCCTCATTCGCGACGATGCGTGCTTGCCCCGCCGTGACATTCGCGGTGCCGGCCGACGTCAGCGCCGTGTTCGCCGTGGTGTCGGCCTGTGTCGCGAGCGCCACCGCGCCGTCCGCCGTCAGGTGGGCCAGCGCCGCGGCGGCCCGTACGACGTTGAGCTGGCCGACGTTGCTCGCATCGGTGTCCGCGCTGCCGGCCGCGACGCGGGTGATGCGCCGCGTCAGACCCGAGGCGACGTCGCCGATCGCAACCGTGTCCTGCTGATCGGCAACCGAACCCTGTCCGAGCGCGACGCTGTTGCCGCCGGCCGCGACGGCGTTCACGCCCAGCGCGACGCTGCCATCGCCCACTGCCGTACTCGACGCGCCCAGCGCGACCGAATCGTTGCCCAGCGCCATCGCGTCGTTGCCGACCGCCGTCGTCGGATCGGCGAGCGCCATCGCGCCCTGGCCGATGGCAACCGAGCCCGCGAAGTTGGCGGCCGCGCCCGCACCGATCGCGATGGTGCCTTGCGCCGCGGCGAACGCACGGTTGCCCTGGGCGATGGCGCTGTCGCCGGTCGCCACGGCATTGGGGCCGACCGCGAGCGCGGCGACGCCGGTGGCGATGCCGCAGTTGTACCCGCCGCCGGGCACGCAGATACCGGCGCGTGTCAGGCCCGCGGCCAGATCGCTACCCAGCGCGAGCGCGCCGTTCGCGGTGTCGCGCGCCGCCGCCGCCGTGCTGGCGGCGCCGGTGGCGGTGGCCTGCGCCGCACCGGCCACCACGCTCGCGCCGGTCGCCGTCGTCTGCGCCGTCGCGGCGGCCGTGTTCGCCGCATCCGCCGTGTCCTGCGCCGTCCGTGCCGCGGCGGTCGCATCGTCGGCCGTCGACTGCGCTGCTTCGGCTGCGGTCTGCGCATCGTCCGCGGTGGTCTGCGCGGTGGCCGCCTCGCCGCGTGCAAGCAAGGCGATTCGCAGCGCCTCGTCCGACGTCAGCTCGACCGTGGAGACGCGCCCGTCGAGTGCGGTCACGCTGTCGCCCAGCGTCGTGATCGCGGTGCCGGCCGCGGCGGCGGTTTCGATCCGCTCGCGCAGCTCGTCGTCGATCAGGCCGCCGCTGGCGGCGATCGCCGCGGCGGCGACGTCACGCGCCTGCGCGAGATTCACCGCGTCGGTGTCCTGCGTGCCGGCCGCGACGTTGACAATCTGCCGTTCGAATCCGGTGTTGCCGACGGACACGCTCTGGTTGCGATCGGCCACGGAGAACGATCCCAGCGCCACGCCATTGGTGGCGTTCAACGTAGTCGATGCACCGCCGCCGAGCGCAACCGACGCGTTGCCCGCGGCGCTGCTGCCCACGCCGACCGCGATCGCGCTTCCTGAAGTGGCCTGCGATCCGGATCCGACGGCGATCGCCTGCTGGCTGCTGGCGCTCGCGCCGGCACCGACGGCCATCGCCGTCGGAATCGCGGTGCCGCAGTTGAAGCCGCCGAAACTCGTGCAGATGCCGGCGTCGCGCAGCGCCTGCTGCGTATCGTCGCCAAGCGCGAGCGCATCGTTGGCGGTGGTCTGCGCCGCATTAGCGGCAACCGCCGCCGCGCCGGCCGCGACCGACGCGGCATTCGCCGTGCTCGTCGCCGAGGCGGCGTTGGCGATCGCCGTGGTCGCGGTGGTTTGCGCGGTGTTGGCCGTGGTCTGCGCCGTGTTGATCTGTGCGATCAGTCGCGAGGGATCGAACGGTGTACCACCGGCGGCCGCGATCGCATTGGTCAGCTGCTGCACGTTGACCGCGTCCGTCGCCGCGATGCCGGCGGCCAGATTCGTGATTTGCCGCGTCTGCCCGGCAGTACCGACCGCCACGCTGTTGGCGCGATCGGCGATAGAGCCACGGCCCAGTGCCACGCTGTTGGTGGCGGTGGCAGCAGACTCCGCGCCGAGCGCGAGACTGTTGGTCGCACTGGCCTGCGACAACTGTCCCAGCGCGGTGCTGCGCAGGCCGCTGGCCACCGCCTGCGCGCCCGCCGCGGTACCGGAGATGCCACCGGCGCTGGCCTGCGCACCGATCGCGGTGGCGTTGCCCG
>CAZXXM010000081.1:3955-10901 GCA_964644715.1 uncultured Salinisphaerales bacterium | reverse complement strand
ACTATCGGGATCGCATCACGGATCCGCAGATGCAGTCCGACGTGAAGGACTTCATCTACCAGGAAGGTCAGCACGGCATGGTCCACGATGCCTACAACCAGCGCGTCGCGAACCAGGGCGTGGCGGTGGACCAGATCGAAGTCCGGATGAAGAAGATCCTGGCCTGGCAGCGCAAGCGCTTTCCGACGTCGCTGCGGATCGCGCAGACGGCCGCCGCGGAGCACATGACGGCCATCATGGCGCACAGCTTCATGGCCAACCGGGAGATGTTCCGGGAAGCCGATCCGCGCATGCGCGCCTTGTACGTGTGGCATGCCGTCGAGGAGATCGAGCACAAGGCGGTGGCATTCGACGTGATGCAGAAGGTCGGCAAGGTCGGCTACTTCACGCGCATGGCCGGCATGCTGTACCTGTCCGTGGTGTTCCCGCTGCACACCTTCCTGATCATGGCGCACATGCTCCGGGTGGATGGCGTGAAGAACCGCTTCCGGACCTGGATGCGCGGCCTGGCCTGGCTCTACGGGCCGCGTGGTGTGATGCTGCGACTGGTCCCGCACTACCTGGCGTACTTCAAGCCCGGCTTCCATCCTTGGGATGGGGGTCAGATGGAGACCTACGCGACCTGGCGCCGGGTATACGAAATCGACGGCGATGCGATTGCCGCCGCGAACGCCCTGCATCCGGCCTGAGAGGTCCGCTTCGGCACATCTGTCGCAGCGTCGGCGGCGTTTTCCGCGCCGCGGGGTTCGCGTGAGCTGAGCATCGATGCGGCCTGTCCTGATGAGCAGGCTGCATCGGCGTGGCGCCGTCGCCGGTTTACAATGCAGGCCTTCCTTCACGCGACCCGAGGCCAGCACCGCTCATGAGCGACACCTACGATCTCATCGTCATCGGCGGCGGTACCGGTGGCTATCCCGCGGCCATCCGCGCCGGCCAGCTGGGCATGAAGGCGGTCTGTATCAATGCCTGGCTGAACCGCGACAACAAGCCCGCCTACGGGGGCACCTGCCTCAATGCCGGCTGCATCCCGTCCAAGGCCCTGCTCGAGTCCTCCGAGATGTTCCATCGCGCCGGCCATGAGTTGGCGGCGCACGGCGTCAAGGTCAATGCCCCAACGCTCGACCTGGCCGCCATGCAGGCGCGCAAGTCCAAGATCACGTCCAGCCTGACCGGCGGCATCGGCGCGCTGTTCAAGGCCAACGGCGTGACCGGGCTGGAAGGCACGGCGCGGCTGATGGGCAAGGGCAAGGTCGAATACACCTCGCACGGCGGCGAGAAGAAGGTTCTGGAAGGCAAGCACATCATCGTCGCGACCGGTTCCGAGCCCGTCGAACTCAAGATCGCGCCTTTCGATCACCAGCAGATCTGCGACTCCTGGGATGCACTGGACTTCACGGAAGTCCCGGCGCGCCTGGGCATCATCGGTGCCGGCGTGATCGGCGTGGAACTGGGCAGCGTCTGGGCGCGCCTGGGTTCGAAGGTCACGATCCTCGAAGCGCTGCCCAATTTCCTGCCGATGGTCGACCAGACCATCGCCAAGGACGCGCAGCGGCAGTTCGCCAAGCAGGGCCTGGACATCCGACTCGGCGCCAAGGTGATCAGCGCCAAGAGCAACGGCAAGGAAGCGGTCGTCGAATACGAATCCGAAGGGGCCAAGAAGACCGAGACCTTCGACAAGCTGATCGTCGCCGTCGGCCGCCGCCCGTACACGAAGGGACTCAATGCCGAAGGCGTGGGCCTGGAGCTCGATCCGCGCGGCTTCGTGAAGGTCGACAAGAACTACAAGACCAATCTGGCCGGCGTCTACGCCACCGGCGATGTCATCGGCGGGCTGATGCTCGCGCACAAGGCCATCGAAGAGGGCGTTGCCCTGGTCGAGCAGCTGCACGGCGAGAAGACCGAGGTCAACTACAACGCCGTGCCGAGCGTCATCTACACGGCGCCGGAAGTGGCGTGGGTCGGATTGTCCGAGGAACAGGCCAAGGCGGCCGGTCACGAGGTCAAGATCGGCACGAGCCCGTTCGCTGCCAACGGCCGTGCCAAGGCGCTCGAAGCGGCCACTGGCACCGTGAAGGTGATTTCGGACGCCAAGACCGATCGCATCCTGGGCGTGCACATGGTCGGCCCGTACGTCTCAGAGATCCTGCAGTCGGTCGTCGTCGCGCTCGAGTTCGGCGCCACCACGGCGGATCTGCAGCTGACGATGCACGGGCATCCCACCTTGGCCGAGGCGCTGCACGAGGCGTATCTGGCCGTCGACGGTCACGCCATTCACGCTATCAACAAGAAGAAGGCCTCCTGAGATGCGGGGATCGAACATGCGGTTCATTGCGGGCCTCGCCCTGATCTCGGCCCTCGTGGCGATGCCGGCACGAGCCGAGGTTTTCGATGCAGCGATTGGCGAGGACAGCCTGCGCATCGGAGTGAACGGGCCGTTGTCGCGCCTGTTCGCGGTCGACAAGGGTGAGTACGACGTCGGCGGCGTCTACGGCGACATCGAGGATTTCGATAGCGAGAACTTCTTGTCGCTGCACGCGGGCGCCACGCTGACCGGCGACGCCGGTGCCACCGATGGAGCCAAGTTCACGGGCGGCCTGGGCGTTCGTCTCCAGTACGTCGGTGCGGATCACGAGGACGGCGGCGCGCTGGCGCTCGGCGGCAACCTGCGGCTCAAGCTGCTGAACGCCGATCGGCTCCGTTTCAACGCCAATCTCTGGTACGGCCCCGACCCGGCCTCGTTCGGCGACATCGACGAGTTCCTCGAGTACGGCGTCTCGGTCGGTTACGAGTTGCTACGCGATGCCGAGATCTACGTCGGTTATCGCAAGATCGAGATCGGTGTCGACGGCGGGCCGGACGTGGACCTCGAGGACGGCGCGCACATCGGGATCCGGTTGGAGTTCTGATGAGGGCTCGCGCCCTCGATCCGCCGCCTGCGTCGCAGGCATTTTCTCCTCTTGCTTCCGCCGTACCGGCGGGAGCCGCATGACTCGCGTGGCGAGGTAAATTTCATGGGTCGTGGACCAAGTATCGAAGGCCGCAAGGGCGTCGCCGACGCGCAGAAGGCGAAGATCTTCACCAAGCTGATCCGCGAGATCTCGCTGGCGGCGAAGCAGGGTGGAGCCGACCCTGCCGCCAACTCGCGATTGCGATTAGCCGTGGTTCGCGCCATGGACGCGAACATGACGCGCGACCGCGTCGAGGCCGCCATCAAGCGCGCCAGCGGGGAGGGAGCAGACGCCTCCACCGAAGTCCGCTACGAAGGGTACGCGCCGGGCGGGATCGCGGTGCTCGTCGATTGCGTCACCGACAACCCCACCCGCACCGTGGCCGACGTTCGCCACGCGTTCTCCAAGGCCGGTGGCAGCATGGGAACCAGCGGATCGGTCGCCTTCCAGTTCGCGCAGGTGGGGCAGCTCTGGTTCGAGCTCAAGGATCCGGCACAGGAAGATCGCATCCTCGAACTCGCGCTCGATGCCGGTGCCGACGACGTTCAAGGCAGCGAGGGCTGGTGCGAGGTGCTGACCTCGCCGGCTTCGTTCGAGCAGGTTCGCAAGGCATTGAGCGATGCGGGTTTCACCGCGGATCAGGCCCGCGTCACGATGCGGCCGGCGAACACCGTCCAGGTTGCTGCCGGAGCCGCTGCCGACATCCGCAAGCTGATCGACAAGCTCGAAGAGCTCGACGACGTGCAGGACGTGTTCCACAACGCCGAGTTGCCTTGAGCCGAGTCCGCATCCTCGGCGTCGACCCCGGCTCGCGCTTCACGGGTTTCGGGCTGATCGAAAGCGAGAGCGGACGCAGCCGCCTGATCGCGGCAGGTCGCCTGGACGTGCGCGACGGGGCCATGGCCGATCGCTTGCTGGCGGTTCTCAGTGGCCTTGCCGACGTGATCCGGGAGTACCAGCCGCAGGAGTCGGCGGTGGAGGAAACCTTCGTCAACCGTGTGAATGCCGCCAGCGCCCTGATTCTGGGCCAGGCGCGCGGTGCGGCGATCTGCGCTTGCGCACAGGCCGGGCTGCCGGTGTCGGAATACGCCGCGGCGCAGGTCAAGCTCGCCATCGCAGGCAACGGAAGGGCGGACAAGGATCAGGTCGCACACATGGTCAGGGTGCTGCTCAATACACGCGAAACGCTGGTCGCCGATGCGGCCGATGCGCTGGCCGTCGCGCTGACGCACGCGCATGTCCGCGTCACGCGCCTGCGCACGGGCGATGCGCTCAAACGGGCCTGGGGCTGAACATGATCGGACGACTGACCGGGCGACTCGTGCTCAAGCAGCCGCCGCTGCTCGTGCTGGACGTCGGCGGCGTCGGTTACGAGTGCGAGGCGCCGATGTCGACGTTCTACAAGCTGCCGTCGATCGGTGAGACCGTGACCTTGCAGACGCATCTGACCGTGCGGGAGGACGCGCATCTGCTGTTCGCGTTCGCAAGCAGCCAGGAGAAACTGCTGTTCCGCGAACTGATCAAGGTCTCGGGCGTGGGGCCGAAGATCGCGCTCGCGATCCTGTCCGGCGTCAGCGTCGAAGATTTCTGGGGCACCGTGCGCGAGTCGCAGGTCGGCAGGCTCACCAAGGTGCCGGGGATCGGCAAGAAGACCGCCGAACGTCTCGTCGTGGAACTGCGCGACCGCGCGGGTGCGGGCGCGGACGCGCTGCCAGGATCGTCCGCTTCCGATCTTCCGCTCAGTCCTCTGCAGGAGGCGCGTTCGGCGCTCGAGGCCTTGGGCTATCGGCCCGCCGACGCTCAGCGGATGGCCGATGCCGTGAAGGGCGAGGGTCTGAGCGCGGAGCACATCATTCGAGAAGCGCTGAAGCGTGCGGTACGCTGAGCCGATGACCGAAGCCCGCCTCGTCTCCGCCCAGGGTGCCAGCGACGAAGAGCGCGTGGAGCGCGCGATCCGTCCGCATCGGCTGGCCGAGTACGTCGGGCAGCCTGCGGTGCGCGAACAGATGGGGATCGCGATCGAGGCTGCACGCAAGCGCAGCGAGGCGCTCGATCACGTCCTGATCTTCGGGCCGCCCGGCCTGGGCAAGACGACGCTGGCGCATATCCTGGCGGCCGAGATGGGCGTGAACCTGCGCCAAACCTCGGGCCCGGTGCTGGAGAAGGCAGGGGACCTGGCCGCGCTGCTGACCAACCTGGAGCCGCGCGACATCCTGTTCGTCGACGAGATCCACCGTCTGAGCCCGGTCGTCGAGGAAGTGCTGTACCCGGCGATGGAGGATTACCAGCTCGACATCATGATCGGCGAGGGGCCGGCGGCGCGATCGATCCGTCTCGACCTGCCGCCGTTCACGCTGATCGGCGCCACCACCCGCGCCGGCAGCCTGACCGGACCGCTGCGCGACCGCTTCGGGATCATCCAGAGGCTGGAGTTCTATTCGGTTGCCGACCTGACCACCATCGTCAAGCGCTCTGCCGCGATCCTCGGCGTGCCGGTGGAGGAGGAGGGCGCCTTCGAGATTGCCCGCCGCTCGCGTGGCACGCCGCGCATCGCCAACCGCATGCTCCGGCGGGTACGAGACTACGCCGAGGTGCGCGGCACCGGCGTGATCAGCGCGGTGATCGCCGCGGCGGCACTGCAGATGCTCGATGTCGACGCCCAGGGCTTCGACCTGATGGACCGCAAGCTGATGATGGCGCTGATCGAACGATTCGACGGCGGCCCGGCCGGGCTCGACAACCTGGCCGCGGCGATCGGCGAGGCGCGCGACACCATCGAAGACGTCATCGAGCCCTACCTGATCCAGCAGGGCTATCTGCTGCGCACGCCGCGCGGTCGGATGGTGGGCAAACTGGCCTATCAGCACTACGGTATCCCGCTGCCCGGCCGGATTTCGCCGGATCTCTTCGAAAGCGCCGCAGGTGATTGATCGGTTTGTGTTGTTGCGCTGCCGCATCGGCTAAACTGTCAGACAAATGTCGACCCTGAATCCGGTGTTCTCGTGGCCTTTGCGGATCTATTACGAGGACACTGACCTGAGCGGCGTGGTCTATCACGCCAACTACCTGAAGTTCTTCGAGCGCGCCCGCACCGAGTGGCTGCGCGCGCTCGGCTGTTCGCAGGAACGGCTGCGTGGCGAGATTCAGGTGGTGTTCACGGTCAGCCAGATAAACGTGGCGTTCCGCTCGCCGGCACGCCTAGACGATGAACTTGAAGCGACGGTGGCGGTCACGGAACTCAAGCGGGCGAGCCTGTTGTTGAGCCAGACGCTGCGCCGCCGCGAGCAGCCAGACCGGCTTCTGGCCAGCGCCGAGGTGCGCGTGGCCAGTGTCGATGCAGCAAGCTTCAGGCCGACGGCGCTGCCGCCGCTGTTTCGCGATCGCGCCCGGTTCATGGCGGACGATCACCGTTGAAACCTGCCCCAACAAGACAAGGGAACTAACCGAATGAGTGGCACGATCTCGTTGACCCAGCTGGTCCTCCAGGCCAGCGTCCCGGTGCAGCTGGTGATGGGCTCGCTGCTCGCCGCCTCGCTGGCGTCGTGGGCGGTGATCCTCGCCAAGCGCGGCTTGCTGTCGCGCATCCAGAACCAGGCGGTCGCGTTCGAGACGCGGTTCTGGTCGGGCGGCTCGCTGGCCGAGCTGTATGAGGCGCTGCGACGTTCGCGCGAGCCGGAGGAAGGCTTGCCGCAGATCTTCCGGGCCGGCTACGAGGAATATTCGCGTCAGCAGGGAGCCAAGATTCCGCCGGACGACGCGCTGGCGGCCGTGCAGCGGCAGATGCGCGTGGCGATGGCGCGCGAGACTGAAAAGCTCGAAGGTGGCTTAAGCCTGCTGGCGACGATTGGTTCGACCAGCCCCTACGTCGGCCTGTTCGGCACCGTCTGGGGCATCGTCAACGCCTTCGTGGCGATCGGCAACGTCAAGCAGGCCACGCTTGCAAGCGTCGCGCCCGGCATCGCCGAAGCGCTGATCGCCACGGTGGCCGGGCTGGCGGC
>CAZXXM010000081.1:0-3945 GCA_964644715.1 uncultured Salinisphaerales bacterium | reverse complement strand
ACCGCCATCGGCCTGTTCGCGGCGATTCCGGCGGTCATCGCCTACAACTTCTTCGTCGCCCGCGTCGAACGCCTCGAGAATCGCTTCTCGACCTTTGCCGAAGAACTCACCGGCATCGTCGATCGCGGGCTGCGCGGTGGTTCGAGGGCCGGCTGATGGCAGGCGTGGCGCCCAAGAAGGGCAAGCGGCGGCTGACCGCCGAAATGAACGTGGTGCCGTACATCGACGTGATGCTGGTGCTGCTGGTGATTTTCATGGTCACCGCCCCCCTGCTGACGCAGGGCATCGATGTCGAACTGCCACAGGCCAGCTCGCAGACGCTGAGCGCCGATGACGAGCCGCTGACCCTGTTCGTCGACGCCCGCGGCGACTACTTCCTAGATGCCGGCGGCGATCCGAAGAAGGCGCTGGCCGACCAGATCGTCATCGACCGGGTGGGTGCGATCCTGCGCAACAAGCCGGAAACGATGGTGCTGATCCGCGCCGACAAGAACGTCAAGTACGACCGGGTCGCCAACGGCATGTCGCTGCTGCAGGCCGCCGGCGCCGCCAAGATCGGTTTCGTCACCGATGCGCCGTCGGTGCCGCGCGCCAGTTCCGCCGCCAAGCGCGAGCGCGGATGATCCTGCAGACGCGCCATATCGTTGCGGCGATCGCGCTGCATCTGGCGGTGTTCGGGCTGCTGTTCAGCGGCGTCCAGTGCGGTCGCGTGCCCGAGCCGGTCAACATCATCCAGGGCCAGCTGATCTCGGCCAACGAACTGCCGAAGCCGCCGTCGGCGCCGAAGGCCGAACCGACCCCGGAGCCGCAGCCACCGACGCCGGAGGCGGTCCCGCCGCCGCCGGCTCCGGAGCCGCCGAAACCGGACCCGATGGAGGCGCAGCGCAAGCTGCAGGCGGAGCGCGAGGCCAAGGCCGAGGACGCCAAGAAGCAGCAGAAGGCCGCCGAGCAGAAGGCCGCCCAGGAGGCGCTGCTGAAGAAGCAGGCCGACGAGATCGCCGAACAGAAGCGGCTGGCCGAGGACGCCCGCAAGAAGAAGGAAGCGGAGGATCGCCAGCGCGAGGAAGAGCTGTCCAAGCAGGCGATCGCCGACGAGGAAAAGCGTCTCGCCGCCGAGAAGGCGGAAAAAAAGAAGAAAGCCGAGCAGGCGCGCCGAGAGGCCGAGGAACGGCGTGCGCGCGAAGCGGAACTGTCGGCGGCATTGGGTGCCGAAAGCGAGCAGCGGGTCGCGGCCGACCAGAATCTTTGGGTCACGCAGATCGTCGCGGCGATCCGCGCGGTGCGCCGACTGCCGCCGAATGTCGATCCGGGGCTGGTCTGCCGGATCGCCATTCAGCTGTCGGCGACCGGTGAAGTGATCAATGCCAGCGTGCGGACCCCGAGCGGCAACCCGCAGTACGACGAATCCTCGCTGCGCGCGGTGTTCAAGGCGTCACCGCTGCCGCTGCCGCGTGATCCCACGGCCTTCGTGTCGTCGATCGTGGTGTCGTTCTCGCCATGACCGTGCTGCATCCTTCGTCGTCGGTGCCCGTCAGCGGGCGCGGCACCAGGCCCAGCGTCGATCACTCGCGCTCCGCTGGCCGTGTCGTTGCCGACGTCCATTCCCAAGAAGTCGAGGTGCCACTTGACTAAATTCAGATCCATTTTCATGGCCCTGCTGCTGGTGACGGGCGGTGCGCGGGCAGAGCTCGAAATCTCGGTGTCTGGCGGCACCATCCGTGCGCAGCCGATTGCCGTCGTGCCGTTCCGCCAGGGGCCATCCGAGCCGGCCGATGTCGCGGCCATCGTTGCCGCCGACCTTGCCCGCAGCGGCCAGTTCCTGGCGCTGGCGCGCAGCGACATGAAGGGCTTCGATCCGCTGCCGACCACCGAGGCGCAGGTCGATTACCGGACCTGGCGCGCGCTGGGCCAGGAAGCGCTGGTGATCGGCAACGTGCAGGCGCTGCCCGGTGGTGGCGCCAAGACGGTGGCCGAGCTGTACGACGTGTTCCGGACCCAGAAGATCCTGACCGTCGAAGCCACGGCCACCCGGGCGACCGAATGGCGCTCGATGGCGCACAAGGTGGCCGACCAGATCTACGAGAAGCTGACCGGCACCCGCGGCATCTTCGATACGCGGATTGCCTACATCACCTCGACACAAGTGTCCGGCCGGCGGCAGTTCAAGCTGATCTGGGCCGATGCCGATGGCGAGAATCCACGTGAGATCGCCCGCAGCTACGAGCCGCTGCTGTCGCCGAGCTGGTCGCCCGACGGCAAGCGCATCGCTTATGTGACCTTCGAAGGCGGCCGCTCGAAGATCATCATCCAGACACCGGCGACCGGCGACTACCTGACCTTCCTCGGCGAAAAGGGCATCAACAGCGCCCCGGCCTGGACGCCGGACGGCACGCGCCTGGTCGTCACCCTGTCGTTCCAGAAGAACTCCGATCTCTACGTCATCGACCTGGCGACGCGTTCGCGCCGCCGGCTGACCGACAGCTTTGCGATCGACACCTCGCCGACCGTATCGCCGGACGGCCGCACCGTCGCCTTCCTGTCCGATCGCAGCGGTTCGGCGCAGGTCTACACGATGAGCATCGACGGCGGCGAGGCCAAGCGATTGACTTTCCAGGGTCGACGCAATGAACAGCCGCGATATTCGCCAGATGGCAAGACTCTTGCACTGGTGAATTACGATGCTTCCGGTTATCGTATCGGGCTTGTGGATGTTGCAACGGGTGCCATGCGCCTGGTGAGCAGCGGTCCGCTTGACGAAGGCCCGAGTTTTGCTCCGAACAGCGCGGTCGTGATCTACACACGGCAAGGCGCGGCGGGTGCCGAACTGGCCACGGTTTCCACGGACGGTGCCGTCCGTCAACGATTGCGGCACACCGGCGATGTCCGGGAACCGGCCTGGGCGCCGTATGCCTCGCCCTGAGTGTCTCTAGCCTGTCACCCGAAAGGGTTCATCATCGTCACCAATCCAAACGTCGTCACGGAGTTTAGAAAAATGCTGAACAACAAGTGGTTTGCCTGCGCCACCCTCGCCATCGCTGCCGTTGCCACCGGTTGCTCCAGCACCGGCGACAAGAACGCCAATGCACCGGCGGAAGCGGTCAAGCCGACCACCACGTCGCAGGGCAGCGCTGCTGCTGCGCCGTCGGGCAAGACCTCGGTCTCGACCCCGGCCGCGACCCAGTCGATCGTCTACTTTGACTTCGACTCGAGCGACCTGAAGCCGGAATCGAAGGACGTCGTGGCCGCCTGGGCCAAGTACCTGAACGCCAACCCGACCGCCAAGGCCCAGCTGCAGGGCAATACCGACGAGCGCGGCACCCGCGAGTACAACCTGGCCCTCGGCGAGCGCCGCTCGGCTGCCGTCAGCTCGGCCCTGCAGTCGGCCGGCGTCGCTGCCTCGCAGCTCGAACTGACCTCCAACGGCGAAGAGAAGCCGGTTGCGCTGGGCCACGACGAAGCTTCGTGGTCGCAGAACCGCCGCGTCGAAATCGTCGGCCAGTAAGACGGTGAGGGCCGCCATGGTGATGTCGCATCGCACGTCCACGATTCTCCGCACGGCCGCGACGTTCTGCGTGCCGCTGTGGCTTTCGGCCTGTGCAGCGCAGAACTACGGCGGCCCGATCAATGGCCAGCAGGCGCTCAGCCCGGAAGAGCGACGCCTGCAGGCCGTTGAGTCGAAGCTCGCCGAACTGTCGCGCAAGCTGTCGTCCAACGAGGCCGGGCGCGACCAGCGCAATGCCGAGGAACTCGGGCGTCTTCGCGGTCTGATCGAGCAGCTTCGCTATGACTTCGACCAGTCCGAGCGTCGCCAGCAGGAAGCCATTGCCTCGTTCGATGCCCGCATCAAGGGTCTCGAGGCCGAGGCCCTGGCGCCGTCATCGGCAGATGCTGCACCCGCAGAGCATGTAGGCGAAGTCGCAACGGGCGTTGCGGCATGCAGCGCGC
>CAZXXM010000080.1:0-11124 GCA_964644715.1 uncultured Salinisphaerales bacterium | reverse complement strand
CCGCGAAGGTGGTCGTACCGTCGGCGCAGGCGTCGTCACCAAAATCCTGGCGTAATCCAGGCCCGGAAAGTTTTTCCGAAGGGCGCGAGCGAAAGCTCGCGCCCTTTTTCGTGGGTGCTGCCCGACGGAGCTGGCGGGGTGCTTCGCTCCTACAATGCGGCGATGCCCGTCTGCGCCCGCCTCTGGATACCCGCCGCGTTGCTCGCCTCGCTGGCCGTGGCGAGCTGCCAGTCGGCGCCGCCGCGGCCGCCGGCCGGGGAGGAAGTCGTAATGCTGCCCGATCTGCGGCAGCCTTATCTCGACGGCGTGGCCTTGGGGGCCGATGTCTACACGCTCGACCCGGCAGCCTCCGTCGTCAGGCTCTACGTTTTTCGCGGAGGCAAGGCGGCGAAAGCTGGCCACAACCACGTGCTGGGTGTCTCGGGCTTCGAGGGCTATGCGCGGCTGGACCCATCGCAACCTCGCGACGCACGATTCGACTTGCGAGTCCCGGTCGAGGCGCTGCGCATCGACGATCCGGCCTGGCGAGACCAGACGGGCGGCAACTTCTCGTCGGCTCGCTCGGAATCCGATATCGAGGCGACGCGCCGCAACATGCTGGGGCCCAAGGTGCTCGATGCCGCAAGGTTCCCGCACGTCGAATTGCGTTCGCAACGTATTGCGGGCGACTGGCCGCTGCTGGTCGTCGACGTCGCCGTCACGATCAAGGGCGTGAGCCACGTGCAGCCGGTGATGGTGCGGGCGGAGCGTACGGCCGACCACCTGCGCGCTTCCGGGGCGTTCGTGCTGCGCCAGAGCGATTTCGGAATGGAGCCGTTCTCGGTACTCGGCGGACTCATGGCGGTGCAGGACGAGATCGGCGTCACGTTCGAACTGGTCGGTCGCGCGGGTCTTGCCCGCTGATTCCTTCGCTGGCGGGTACGATCGGATAAACAGGGAGTTTCGAGATGCGCCAAGCACTGATCGGAATCGTTGCCGGCTTTTTGCTGATGGCCGCCAGCTCGGCGCAGGCCCTTGCTCCGGTGCCGCCGCAGACGGGGTACGTGACCGATCTGACGCAGATCCTCGAGCCGCTCGACGTGGGAATGACGCAAGTCCTGCTGAGCAAGTACAACCTGAGAACGGGCCGCAAGCTGTCCGTCCTGCTGGTGGAGGCGACGCCCGACGAGGAACTCGAGGCCTACGCCGATCGCGTGCTCGCCGAGTGGGAGATGGACAGTGCCGACGAGGGCGGCGCGCTGCTGCTGTGGTCCGCCGAGGGCTACATCCTGATCCGTGTCGCCGGGCCGATGCGCGAACGACTCGGCGGTGAGGTGCAATCCGAAATCCTGTCGCGCTGGGTCGTTCCGGCCTTCGCGCGCGGGGAGGCCGGGAAGGGCATTCGCCAAGGGGTCGAGAGAATGATGGCCGTGCTCGACGGAGGTGAGGTGGGCTTCCCTCCGTCCGAGCCGACGGCCGAGGCGGATCCTTCCGCTGTCGCTGCCGATGCAGTCGCCGACGCGCTGCAATCCATCGATCAGTCCGCTGCAGACGTCGCCGCCGATACCGGGGCACAGATAACCGTCGAGCCGCCACTGGAACTGCCGCCCTGGTTCGAACAGCTGCCGGATGACCTTTCCCGGCTCGCCGGCGGGGTGTCGAGCAGCCTGCCGTCCGGTCTGGGTGCCTGGTTCGACGAGGCCGGCGATCAAGCCGGCGAATTGCGTGTCCTGGTTCCGGCGATGCTGTTGCAGATTCGCGGCGAGCAGGTCGAGCCGCCGTTCCACCCCGTTAGCGTCGGGGCCGCTTATGCCCTCGCCGGCCTGCTCGCGCTGGCCGCGTTGATGCTCTGGGGCCGCGCCTTTACCGGGGCGCTGATCGTGGGCGCCTTGGGCGGCGGGGTCGCGTTGTGGGTCGCGACCGGTTTCACCGCGCTGGCCGGTTGCCTGGTGCTCGCCGGTCTTTCATCGCCGATTCTGGTTCCGCTGCTGCGTGCCTTGCTGAGCGGGGCGAACGATTCCGAACGCGAGCCGATGCCGACGATCCTGGCCAAACCGGGTTTCAATCCTCAGCCCCGTGCCATGGTGCGGGCCGCCTCGGCGCCTCGGACTCGGCAGGCGCCGCGTCCGGCGATAGCCATGGCTCATTCGTCGTCCCACCGCGATCGAAAGGCCGAAGCACTGAGGGACCTGATCAAGGATGTCGCCCAGACGCGGCTGCGCCAGCTCCGCCCGATGCACGGCGTAATCGCCCTTTTTTTACTTGTTTTCAGCTTCCCGCTCGCCATCCTCGCGCTGATCGTCCTGCTGGGAGTTCTGGCGTTCCGCGAAGGCATTGCCTATCTCGTCGTCGATCTGGGCGTCACCGAACCGGCGCTGCGTGAACGACTCAAGCAGCAGCTGCCGCGGCCGAAAACCGGCAGCGAGTCGGGGATGTAGCGGGGCGCGGCGAGCTCGGGGCATCCGCAGAACGAGGAGCGGCCTTCGTCTGAAAATAGGATCGCCAAATCCGTTGCAGGTGCCATACCTCGTCGTTATACTGCGCGCCCTTTCGAGCTAGCCCCCCGACAAACACCCGCACTGAAGGCCTCTGTTTCAGTGCATTGATTCCGGTGTTCCGGGGTCGTTCTTTAAGACCTGAGTGAGAGCATGGCCGCGACCAGCCAGTCGATTCGTATTCGACTAAAAGCATTCGATCACCGCCTGATTGACAAATCGGCGCGTGAGATTGTGGAAACCGCGAAACGTACCGGCGCCGTCGTGCGCGGTCCGATTCCGCTGCCGACTCGCAAGGAGCGCTACACGATTCTCGTGTCGCCCCACGCTGACAAAGATGCCCGTGACCAGTACGAGATTCGTACGCACAAGCGTCTGATGCAGATCGTCGACCCCACCGAAAAGACGGTGGATGCCCTCTCCAAGCTGGACCTTCCCGCGGGCGTGGAAGTCCAGATCAAGGTCAATTAAGGACGAGGACGCCTCCATGTCGATTGCCATCATTGGCCGCAAGGCCGGCATGACGCGGGTTTTCACCGAAGCCGGTGAGTCCATCCCCGTCACTGTCATCGAATGCACGCCCAACCGCGTGACCCAGGTCAAGACCACTGAAACCGACGGCTATCGTGCCGTGCAGGTCACCGTGGGCGAAGTGAAAGCTTCGCGCGTCAACAAGGCGCAGACGGGTCACTTCAAGAAGGCGGGTGTCGCCGCTGGCCGCGGTCTTTGGGAAATCCGCGTCACGGACGACGAATTCGCCGATGCCGCCCCGGGGACCGAAATCAAGGTCGAAGCCTTCAATGACATCAAGCGGGTCGATGTCACGGGCACCTCGATCGGCAAGGGTTTCGCCGGTGTCCAGAAGCGCTGGAACTTCGGCGGCGGTCGTGCCAGCCACGGTAACTCGCTCAGCCACCGTGTCCCGGGCTCGATCGGCCAGCGCCAGTCGCCGGGCAAGGTGTGGAAGGGCAAGAAGATGGCCGGCCACATGGGCAGCGACCAAGTCACCGCGCTGAACCTCGATCTCGTGAAGGTCGATGCCGCCAAGAATCTGTTGCTGGTCAAGGGCGCGGTGCCCGGTCATGCCGGTGCCGACGTCGTCGTCCGGCCCACGGTGAAGTAACGATATTCGTACTGGGCCAAAGCCATGGAAATCCAGATCCACAACAGCAGCACCAAGGTGTCGGTCAACGACGCCGTTTTCGGTGTCGAATACAACGAGCCGCTGATTCACCAGATCGTGACCGCCTACATGAACGGCGGCCGTGCTGGTACGAAGAAGCAGAAGACGAAGGCGGAAGTTTCCGGCGGCGGTAAGAAGCCGTGGAAGCAGAAGGGTACGGGTCAGGCGCGTGCCGGCTCGATCCGTAGCCCGCTGTGGCGCGGCGGCGGCAAGTCGCACGCCGCCGTTCCCCGTGACTTCTCGCAGAAGGTCAACCGCAAGATGTACCGCGGCGCGATCCGCTCGATCGTTTCGGAGCTCGCGCGCGCCGGTCACCTGATGGTCACCGAGACGCTCGCCGTCGAGGCCGCCAAGACCAAGACGCTGATCGAGAAGCTCAAGGACTACGGTACGAACGACGTGCTGCTGATCACCGATGGCGTCGATCAGAATCTGTTCCTTTCCGCGCGCAACCTGCACAAGGTCGGCGTGACGGACGTGAACGGTATCGATCCGGTGTCGCTGCTGCGTCACTCGAAGGTCGTCATCACGACCGATGCCGTCAAGAAACTCGAGGCCTGGCTGTCATGAGCGCGCAAGCCCAAACCAAGATCGCAGCCGGACGGCTGCACCGCGTCATCGTCGCCCCCGTGGTGTCCGAGAAGTCCACCCGCGTTGCCGAGAAGCGCAACCAGGCGGTCTTCAAGGTCGCGCGCGATGCCACCAAGCCCGAGATCAAGGCCGCGGTGGAGCAGCTGTTCAAGGTCCAGGTGACCGACGTGAACACGCTGAACATGGCGGGAAAGACAAAGCGCTTCGGCCAGTCCATGGGCCGTCGCTCCGATTGGAAGAAGGCGTACGTCACCCTGGCCGAAGGTCAGGAGATCGACTTCGCCGGCGGCGTGAAGGAGTCGTAAGCCATGCCTTTGGTCCAGATCAAGCCGACCTCTCCGGGTCGCCGTCACCAGGTCAAGGTCCTCACCCCGGGCCTTTGGAAGGGTGAACCGCACGCGCCTCTGCTCGAGAAGAACAGCCCGGGCGGCGCGCGCAACAACAACGGACACATGACCACGCGCCACAAGGGCGGCGGTCACAAGCATCACTATCGTCTGGTCGACTTCAAGCGCAACAAGGACGGAATCCCGGGCAAGGTCGAGCGTCTCGAATACGACCCGAACCGCTCCGCCCACATCGCGCTGATCCTGTATCCCGATGGCGAGCGTCGCTACATCATCGCGCCGCGCGGTCTGTCGGTTGGTGACAGCGTGCAGTCGGGTACGGATGCTCCGATTAAGCCGGGCAACGTGCTGCCGCTGCGCAACATTCCGATCGGTTCGACGATCCACTGCATCGAGATGCGCCCCGGCAAGGGTGCACAGCTCGCCCGCGCCGCCGGCGCCGGTGTGCAGCTGGTCGCCCGCGAAGGCGAGTACGCCACCTTGCGTCTTCGCTCCGGCGAAATGCGCAAGGTGCACGCCGAGTGCCGCGCCGCCGTCGGCGAAGTCAGCAACTTCGAGCACAACCTGCGCCAGTACGGCAAGGCCGGTGCCAAGCGCTGGAAGGGTATCCGTCCCACAGTCCGCGGTGTCGTCATGAACCCGGTCGATCACCCGCACGGTGGTGGTGAGGGCAAGTCCGGACAGGGCAACCCGCACCCGGTCACGCCCTGGGGTCAGCAGACGAAGGGTCTCAAGACCCGCAATAACAAGCGTACGCAGAAGTTCATCGTACGCAGCCGCCACAAGAAGTAATCGCAGAGCACCGTCATGCCGCGTTCACTCAAGAAAGGCCCTTTCGTGGATCACCACCTCGCTAAGAAGGTGGCGGACATGTCTGGCAGTCGCATCAAGAAGCCGATCAAGACCTGGTCGCGCCGTTCCATGATCACGCCCGAGTTCGTGGGCCTGACCCTTCAGGTCCACAACGGCAAGGCGCACATGCCGGTGTTCGTGACCGAGAACATGGTCGGTCACAAGCTCGGTGAATTCTCGCCCACGCGTTCCTTCAAGGGACACGGTGGCGACAAGAAGACCGAAGCGGCCAAGGGGAAGTAAGCCATGCAGACGCAGGCCGTACTCAAGTTCGTTCGTCTGTCCCCGATGAAGGGCCGGCTGCTCGCCGATCTCGTTCGCGGCAAGAAGGTGGACGAGGCTCTGAACATCCTCAAGTTCTCCAATCAGCGCGCTGCAGGCATCCTGAAGAAGGTGCTCGACTCGGCCATCGCGAATGCCGAGAACAACGACGGCGCCGATGTGGACGAACTCAAGGTGAGCGAGATCCTCGTCGACGAGGGCCCGGTCATGAAGCGCATGCGTCCGCGTGCCAAGGGCCGCGGCGATCGGATCATCAAGCGCACCTCGCACGTCACCGTGCGCGTCAGCGACGGCAAGAAGGGCTGAAATCATGGGTCATAAAGTCAATCCGTACGGGTTCCGCCTTGGCGTCACCACGCAGTGGACGTCGAACTGGTACGCCGAGCGTGGCGCGTACAGCGAGAACCTGACGAAGGACATGCAGGTCCGTTCGTACCTGAAGAAGAAGCTCGCTGCCGCGTCGGTGTCGAAGATCCGTATCGAGCGTCCCTCGAAGTCGGCCCGCGTGACGATCCACACCGCCCGCCCGGGCATCGTGATCGGCAAGAAGGGCGAGGACATCGAGAAGCTGAAGCAGGATGTTGCCGGCAAGATGGGCCTCAAGCCCGAGAGCGTGCACATCTCGGTCGAGGAAATCCGCAAGCCGGAACTCGATTCGCAGCTGATCGCCGAATCGGTGGCCCAGCAGCTCGAGCGCCGCATCATGTTCCGCCGGGCGATGAAGCGCGCCGTGCAGAACGCACTGCGCCAGGGCGCCCAGGGCATCAAGATCCAGGTCGGCGGCCGTCTCAACGGTGCCGAGATCGCGCGCGTCGAGTGGTACCGCGAAGGTCGCGTGCCGCTTCACACGCTGCGTGCGCACGTGGACTACGCCACGGCCGAAGCGAAGACCACGTACGGCGTCATCGGCGTGAAGGTCTGGGTGTTCAGCGGCGAAGTGTTCGATGACCGCCGCGGCAACAAGAAGGAAGAAGCGGTCGAACAGGCGAACGCCTGATCCGATCCTTCCGCCTTTAAAGAATTCAATTAGGAGCCAGCTGCCATGATGCAGCCCAAGCGAACGAAGTACCGCAAGCAGCAGAAGGGCCGCAATACCGGCCTCGCCCTGACCGGCAACAAGGTCAGCTTCGGCGAGTTCGGTCTGAAGGCGACCGAGCGCGGCATGCTGACCGCCCGACAGATCGAAGCGGCGCGCCGCGTCATCACGCGCTACGTCAAGCGCGGCGGCAAGCTGTGGATCCGCGTGTTCCCGGACGTGCCTGTCACCAAGAAGCCTCTCGAAGTCCGCATGGGTTCGGGCAAGGGCAACGTGGAGTACTGGGTCGCCAAGGTGCAGCCGGGCCGCATGCTGTACGAAATGGAAGGCGTGACCGAAGCCGAAGCGCGCGAAGCCTTCCGTCTCGCGGCCGCCAAGCTCAGCGTGAAGAGCACGTTTATCCAGCGGACGATCCTCTGATGAAGACCACCGACTACGTGAAGTCGCTGCGTTCGAAGGACGCAGCCGGACTCAAGGCCGAACTCACCGCCCTGCGCCAGGAGCAGTTCAATCTGCGCATGCAGGCGTCGATGGGCCAGATGAACCAGTCGCACCTGACGCGCGACGCTCGCAAGAAGGTTGCGCGCGTGCAGACGTTGCTGAACCAGAAGAGCAAGTGACATGACCGAAGCCACGGCCCCCAAGACCGAGCGCCGCATCGTCGGCCGCGTCGTCTCCAACAAGATGAACAAGACCATCACGGTCCTGGTCGAGCGCAGCGTGAAGCATCCGTTGTACGGCAAGATCCTGCGCCGTTCGACCAAGCTGCATGCGCACGACGAGAACCAGACCGCCAAGGAAGGCGACCTGGTTGCGATCGTCGAGACGCGTCCGATTTCGGCTACCAAGCACTTCAAGCTGGTCGAAGTGCTGTCCAACCACGCCTGAGCGAGAGGAGAATCCCATGCTTCAACAGGAATCCTTCCTCGTCGTCGCTGACAACAGCGGCGCCAAGCTCGTCCAGGTGATCCAGGTCAAGGGTGCGACGTATCGCCGTTACGCGAACGTCGGCGACCTGATCAAGGTCACGGTCAAGGACGCCATCCCCCGTGGCAAGGTCAAGAAGGGCGAAGTGCACGACGCGGTCGTCGTCCGCACCCGTCATCCGATCCGCCGCCCGGACGGTTCGGCCATCCGTTTCGATACCAATGCAGCCGTGCTGCTGAGCAGCAAGCTCGAGCCGATCGGCACCCGTATCTTCGGGCCCGTCACGCGCGAACTGCGCGACCGGTTCATGAAGATCGTGTCGCTGGCGCCGGAAGTGATCTGAGGTCTATCCAGAAATGAGCAAGATCAAGAAGGGCGACGAAGTCGTCGTCATCACGGGCCGCGACAAGGGCCGCCGTGGCAAGGTGTCGGCGGTTCGCGCCGACGGCAAGCTGCTGGTCGAAGGCATCAACGTCGTCAAGAAGCACCAGAAGGGCAATCCCAACGGGGGTGTCGCGGGCGGCATCGTCGAGAAGGAAATGCCGATCCAGATCTCCAACGTGATGCTCTGGAACTCGAAGACGTCCAAGGGCGATCGCGTGGGCTTCCGCTTCGAGGGCGAGGGCGACAAGAAGGTGAAGGTGCGTTTCTTCAAGTCCAACTCCGAGCGAGTGGACCTCTAAGCGAGCAACACGATGGCGACTCTCCAGACAGAATTCCGCGAAAAGATTGCAGGCGAACTTCAAAAGAAGCTCGGTTGCAACGCGATGGCCGTGCCGCGTCTCAAGAAGATCACGCTCAACATGGGCGTGGGCGAAGCGACGGCCGACAAGAAGGTCATCGAGCATGCGGTTGCGGACATGACCGCGATCGCCGGCCAGAAGCCGGTGGTCACGAAGACCCGCATTTCGATCGCCACCTTCAAGGTGCGCGAGAACTATCCGGTCGGCGTGAAGGTCACGCTGCGCCGCGAGCGCATGTACGAATTCCTCGAGCGCCTGATCGCGGTCGCTCTGCCGCGCATCCGCGACTTCCGCGGCATCAGCGCGCGTGGCTTCGACGGCCAGGGCAATTTCAACTTCGGCATCACCGAGCAGATCATCTTCCCCGAAATCGAGTACGAGAAGATCGACGCGCTGCGCGGCATGAACATCACCTTCACCACCACGGCGAAGACGGACGAAGAAGGTCGGGCTCTGCTCGATGCCTTCAGTTTCCCCTTCCGCAAGTAAGGCAAAGCCATGGCAAAGCGAAACATGATCGAGCGCGAGAAGCGCCGAACTCAGCAAGTCAACAAGGACGAGAAGAAGCGCGAGAAGCTGCGCTTGGTTCTCAAGGATCCGAACGCGTCCTACGAGGACAAGCAGGCCGCGTCCGTGAGCCTGCAGAAGCTGCCGCGCGACGGCAGCTACACGCGCCAGCGCAACCGTTGCGCGATCACCGGCCGCACCCGCGGCGTGTACAAGAAGTTCGGCCTCGCGCGTCACAAGCTGCGCGAAGCGGCAATGCGCGGCGAAGTGCCGGGCCTCAAGAAAGCGAGCTGGTAATTCCCATGTCGATGACCGATCCCATCGCCGACTTCCTGACCCGCATTCGCAACGGTCAGGCGGCGCGCAAGAAGTCCATCAAGAGCCCGTCGTCCAAGGCCAAGGAAGCCATCGCCAACGTCCTTCAGGACGAGGGCTACATCCTCGGTTACGACGTCGCCGCCGAAGGCAACAAGAAGACGATCACCGTCGCGCTCAAGTATTTCGAGGGCAAGCCGGTCATCGAGAAGATCGACCGCGTGAGCACGCCGTCGCTGCGCGTCTACAAGGGCGCAACCGAGCTGCCGAAGGTTCTCGGCGGCCTGGGCGTGGCGATCGTCTCGACCGCCAGCGGCATGGTCAGCGACCGCAAGGCGCGCGCCAGCGGGCAGGGCGGCGAAGTGGTCTGCATCGTTTCGTAAAGGAATTCGAGCCATGTCCCGCGTAGCAAAAATGCCGGTGAAGATTCCGGCCGGCGTACAGGTCACCAATGCCGATGGCACGGTGACCGTCAAGGGCGCCAAGACGTCGCTGAACTTCACGCTGCCCGAGGCTGTGGCGGTCGAGATCAAGGACGGTACCCTGAGCGTCACCGAAGCCTCGGTGAAGTCCAATGCCATGCAGTCCGGCACGGTGCGCGCGCTGATCAACAACATGATCATCGGCGTCACGACCGGCTACCAGCGCAAGCTGAACCTGGTGGGCGTCGGTTATCGAGCCGCGTCGCAGGGCAAGAAAGTGAACCTTGCGCTGGGCTTTTCGCACCCCATCGAATACCCGATCCCGGAAGGCATCACGGTGGAAACGCCGACGCAGACCGAGATTCTCATCAAGGGTGCCGACAAGAAGATGGTCGGTCAGGTGGCTGCGGACATCCGGGGTTTCCGTCCGCCCGAGCCGTACAAGGGCAAGGGCGTGCGTTATTCCGACGAGCGTGTCGAGCTCAAGGAAGCCAAGAAGAAGTAAGCCAGTCGCGTCGCGTCACCCCTGCGCACGAATGCACGGCAGGGAACGCAACATCCGTAACGATTCGAAGGACATCGCGGTATGAAAGACAAGAGAGCCTCCCGCCTGCGTCGCGCCAAGCGCACCCGCATGCACATCCGCACCTTGGGCGCCAATCGCCTGACCGTGTATCGCACGCCGCAGCACATCTATGCGCAGATCATCGCGCCGGATGCGTCGCACACGCTGGTTGCCGCGTCGACGGTGGAGAAGGAAGTGGCGGATGGCCTGAAGGCGACGGGCAACGTGGAGGCCGCCAAGAAAGTCGGCGCCGCGATTGCCGAGCGCGCCAAGGCCGCCGGCATCACCAAGGTCGCTTTCGACCGTTCCGGTTTCAAGTATCACGGCCGCGTGCAGGCGCTGGCCGATGCCGCGCGCGAAGCCGGCCTGGAGTTCTAAGAAATGGCGAACCAAACGCACCAGTACGAAGATTCGCAGTCCGGCTCCGACCTCAAGGAGAAGCTGGTCACGGTCAACCGCGTCAGCAAGACGGTCAAGGGCGGCAAGCAGTTCGCCTTCACCGCGCTGACCGTGGTCGGCGACGGCGCCGGCAAGGTCGGCTTCGGTTATGGCAAGGCGCGCGAAGTACCGCAGGCCATCTCGAAGGCGATGGAGCAGGCGCGCAAGAACATGGTCAGCGTTCCGCTGCGCGGTCTGACCCTGCAGCACGAGATCTGGGGCCAGCACGGCGCGACGCAGGTGTTCATGCGCCCGGCGTCCGACGGTACCGGTGTCATCGCCGGTGGCGCGATGCGCGCGGTGTTCGAAGTGGCCGGCGTGCAGAACGTGCTTGCCAAGTCCTTCGGCTCGCGCAACCCGATCAACATGGTCCGCGCCACGCTCGATGCGCTGAAGAAGATGAACCAGCCCTCCGAGATCGCTGCCAAGCGCGGCAAGACGC
>CAZXXM010000079.1:0-11149 GCA_964644715.1 uncultured Salinisphaerales bacterium | reverse complement strand
GATATCGCGCTGATCACCCTGGACACACCCGAGCCTCAAACTGCGTGATCCGCGCCTGCAGATGGTGGATATCGCGTTGTTGCTCGGATACTCGGAGCACAGCGCGTTCGCGCGAGCATTTCGCGAACGAAGCAGCGTTACGCCGCAGCAGATGCGCCGACGGATCGCCCCTTCTTGATCGTCTCCGCAATCGACCGTCCGCTTCGAGGCATTCCGCCATATCGCCGCGACCGACAGCTTGGGGCCTGTTGGCAGGCCAGGCAGATAACTGCTGAACAAGAGTTTGCACTTCGTCCTTCCTGGCGCACCCAATATTTCGAGCTTGATCTGCTTGGATTTCTCGAGCGGTCGCGCAGAATAAAAGTGCGACCTCACCGGCAGCCGGGCGCCAGTTGCAGTCCTGCGGCGACCTGATCGCTTTTCTTTCAATCGATGTGAGAGCGGGCATTCGACAACCCGGTCAGTCTCCCCACGCGTAGCTGACCTCGACCTCGAACATCCGCGCCTCGATCTCGATGCGCTGGGCAGGGTCCAAGGGATTCGGCCCGTCGACGGTATTACGCAGCGCGAACATCAGCGACACGTTCCACTCGCGTCCATCGGTGAGCTTCTGCGTGACGCCGGCGGTAACGTGGTGGCGGATCACGGACGGACCGAGCACGTTGAGGAACACCTGCGAATCGGGAATCTGCTGATCGCCGTAGCTGTAGCCGAGGCGCCAGGTCCGGTTGCCTTCTCCCTGGATCGCGGCACCGATCTTGTACACGGTCATGTTGCGCCAGCCGAAGCCGACACCACCATCGTCACCCAGCCGGCTCTCCGTCAGGTTCGGCAGCAGGCGATTGCCCACGGATTTCACGTCTGCGAATTGAATCTGCTGCACGTCTAAGGCAAGGGTCACCTTCGGAACGAGGGTTGAAGCGAGTCCGACCGTGAACGTGGACGGGATGTCGAGATCGCCCTGCTCGGCGAAGAAGCCGGCGTACCTGTCCAGCTTCGACATGTAGATGCGGCTCTGCCAGGACGCGCCGACTTTCAGCGTCGGATGCAACGCGCCCTGCACACCCAGGCGCACGCCGTAGCCGAGCGCGTGGTCGTAACCGTTGTTGGTGAGCTTGTCCGAATCGGACGAAAAGGCTGCAAAGTTGCGCAAGCCCTTGGCCCGGAATCGCTCACCGGCAAGGATCGGTGCGACACCCCAGGCGCCGTCCATGCCGAAACGCTGCGCGTAGCTCATCACCACGAAGAGTTGCGAGAGATCGATGCCCGCGTCGTCTGCACCGAACACGCCGGGCACGGTGACGGACTGCCCCGGCGGCACGGCGCCCGTCGGCACGCCGAAAGTGGCACTGCCACTGTCGTAATCCGTGTTCAGACCGCCGCTGCCGTAAACGCTGAGAGCGAATGCGGAGCGATCCGACAGCGGACGCACCAGGCCGAAGCTCGGCACGGGAAACAGTTCGAGCCCGCTGTCCAGATTCTGCGGTCCCAAGCCGAAGGTGCATTGGGTCTCGCTGGCGCAGGCGCCGGTCGGCTCGCTGGAAACCGAGTGCCCACGCACCGGGTTGAACAGCGACAGGCCGATGTCGTTGCGCCTGCCGAGCCAGACGATGGCAGCGGGGTTGGTTGCGGGAGCAAGGCTGTCGAGTGCCAACGCGACGCCGGCACCGGCCATCGCCTTGCTCTGCGTGCCGTAGCCGTGCGCGAAGAAACCGTTGAGGGCGAAAGCGGGCACGCACAGGGACAGGCTCGCGATTGCGAGCGCGGGACGGGTCCAGCCGATCATGGGTTCTCCGGATTCTCGTTCTTTTGTTTCTGGTCGCAGCGGAACACCGCATCGTCATCGCGGTAGAACGTGCAACGATTCGCGAGCGCGTCTTTCAGCCGCTGGCGCGCGCGGTGAATACGGATCTTGGCGGTGGCCAGCGAGCACTCCGCGATGTCCGCCACCTGCCCGGCCGTCATGCCTTCGAGGTCATGCAGGATCAGCGCGGTGCGGTAGCTGTCCGGCAAGGTATCGATGGTGCGGAGAATGCATGCGTCCATCTCGTCGATCACCAGGCGCTCTTCGACGCTGGCCGAGGCATCGGCAACGGCCTCCGCCTCTTCCAGTTCCACGACATGAGTCTGCCGTTGCGGATGGCGCAGGTAGTCCGCTGCGACACGGCTGGCAATCGAGAATGCCCAGGTCTTGATCGAGGCACGGCCTTCGAAGCCCGCCAGGCCCTTGTTCATGCGGATCAGCGTTTCCTGCAAAAGATCCTCTGCGACGGTGGAGTCGCCGACATAGCGAATGAGATAGTCGAGCACCGCCCGTGATACCTCGCGGGCGGTGGTCTCGAACGCGAAGGGGGCCTCGGCCATCGAGATCGGTCGGCTCAGCAGCAACCGCCGGACGTGGATTTCGGCGCGGCGGCCGGTCTGCAACCGGAGGACGCCTCGGGTGCCGCGCTGCCGCAACCCGCCATCAGCTTTTGCATGGTCGAAGCCATGGCGTCGAGCGTGAGATCGACCGGCTTCTTGTCGAGCGTGCTGCAAGCCGTAGCCGGCGGGGATTCCGTCGCGGGGATACCGACCAGTTCGGTCGCACGTGCGAGCACGCGCTTGGCCGGAACCTGGCGAATGGTGTCCGCCAGACCGAGGGCGGCGCGGATCTCGTCATCGCTCAGGCCAGCACTGCGCGCCGCGGGAACGTGATGCTCGACGCAGGGAATGCAGTTGCTGCCAAGCGCAGCGCCAAGACCTACGAGGGCGCGGTCGCGCGGGGAAAGTTCGCTCATGGTTGACTCCGGCGAAGGGTGGGTTTCTGTCTCACCTTGGCTTGGACGTGAACGGGCCTTCAAGAGATACACCCCACCGCGGAGATCGGTACCGCCTACTCCGTGACGACGGTCCACTGAGCGCGTCTTGCACAGACCGGACACGGGAACTTACGGACGTCCCTTCGACGAACATGCCGCACTCTCCGTCTGAATTCCGGGCGGCGGGACTGCAGGATCAGATCGCGCGCTGGTTCACCCGCTTGGAGAGCGCCTCGGCCGATTCCTTGCGCTCGCTGTAGCGATCCACGAGATACGGCGACACGTCGCGGGTCATCAGGGTGAACTTCATCAACTCCTCCATGACATCGACGATGCGGTCGTAGTAGCTCGAAGGTTTCATGCGATCCGACTCGTCGAATTCCATGAAGGCCTTGGCCACCGAGGACTGGTTCGGGATGGTGATCATGCGCATCCAGCGACCGAGCACGCGCATCTGGTTCACCGCGTTGAAGGACTGCGATCCGCCGTTGACCTGCATCACCGCCAGCGTCTTGCCCTGGGTCGGACGCACGGCACCGGAGCTGAGCGGAATCCAGTCGATCTGCGATTTCATGATGCCGGTCATCGCGCCGTGCCGTTCGGGCGAGGTCCAGACCATGCCCTCGGACCAGGCGGCAAGTTCGCGCAGTTCCTGCACCTTGGGGTGCGATTCCGGCGCGTCATCGGGCAGCGGCAGGCCGATCGGGTTGAAGATACGCGTCTCGGCACCCATCGCTTCGAGCAGTCGCTGCGCCTCGAACGTGACCAGGCGGCTGAACGAGCGGGCACGCAGCGATCCATAGAGCAGCAGGATGCGCGGCCGATGGGTGGCGCGCGCCGGTGGGTTCAGAAATGCCGGGTCCGGCGCCGCGAATAGCGCACCCGCAACATTCGGCAAGGCCTCGGCATCAAAGGACACGACGGCCCTCGGTATCGATCACGACTTCACCGTCCTCCTTGGTGAACGCGCCCTTCTGCGCGGCGGGAAGAATGTCGAGCACCGCCTCCGAGGGGCGGCACAGGCGCGCGCCCAGATCGGTCACGACGATGGGACGGTTGATGAGGATCGGGTGCTGCAGCATGAAGTCGATCAACTGCGCGTCGGTCCACTTCGGATCGTCGAGGCCCAGCTCGGCGTAAGGTGTTCCCTTCTCGCGAATGACCTCGCCTACCGGCACATCCATCTTCGCGATGAGCGTCTCCAGCGTCGCGCGATCCGGCGGCGTCTTCAGGTATTCGATCACCGTCGGCTCGATGCCGGCATTGCGGATCAGCGCGAGCGTGTTGCGAGAGGTCCCGCAGGACGGGTTGTGATAGATCGTGACGCTCATGTCGTTCGGGCTCAGGTAAGGAATACGGGTTGCTGATCGGCCGGCATCTCGGCGAGTTCTGCCGGCGTGAGGCGCGCATAGACTTCTACCAAGGTGCCGTCAGGATCGGTCAGCCACAGCTCGTGCAGCGGCGTGCCTTTCCACGTCGTGCGCGGCGGCTTCTCGGTGCTTAGGCCGGCTGCAACGGCGCGATGGTAGGCCTCGATCACCGCGGCCCGGCTTTCGACGCCGATACCCAGGTGATACAGCGTGTCGTGATGCAGTTCCTTGCCGTCCGACACGACCAGCACGAAATTCAGGTCGAGATCGGCACGGATGAACGTCGCATAGCGATGCGTCCACTCCTTGGGCCAGACACCGAGCAGCCAGGCGTAGAAGCGCACACTTTTCGCGAGATCCGCGACGCGGACGCTAGCGTGGAACTCGCGCCCGTCCGGACCCGCGCCCAGGCCGCGGAGCGCGGCGAGCACGCGCAGGCGCTCGCGGATCTGGTCGCGTGCGGTGCGGAAAGCAGCGAGCGCCTTCTCGGCATCGACCGCCGGATCGATCTCGGCCGGATCGCCGACCGGCCAGTGCATGCGCTGCACCTTCCCCGGGAGCACGGGGCAAACCTCGTCCGCGCAGAGCGTGATGACCAGATCGAAGCTCGCGGCGTCGAGATCACTCACCCCCTTCGAATGGTGGCCGCCGATATCGACGTCTATCTCTGCCATCGCGGTGACGGCGAGCGGATTGAGTCTGGATGGCATCGAGCCGGCGCTGAAGACTTCGACGTCGTTGCCGAAGATGTTCCGCGCGAGGCCTTCGGCCATCTGGCTACGCGCGGAGTTGGCGACGCAGAGAAACAGTATCTTCTTGAAGGTCATGGCGGGGTCGTATTCGTGCGATCGGTCTCGCGCGCCGTCATCAGCCAGCGGAACAACAGCGTCGCCGCGGCGGTGCCGACAAGCTGCGCCAGGATGAACAACGGCGCGTCCGCTGCGTGAATGCCCGCGAACGTGTTGGACAGGGAACGCGCCAAGGTGACTGCGGGATTGGCGAACGAGGTGGACGCGGAGAACCAGTAGGCGCCGACGATGTAGGCCGCCACGCCATACGGAATGGCTTCCGCGCGGTGGCGAACGCCACTGAGGATCACCATGAGCAGCCCGAAGGTCGCGATCACCTCGCTCCAGGCAAGCGCGAAGCCGGGACGCGCTTTGACCGAGAGCTGCAACACCGGCTCACCGAACATCAGGTGCGCCGCCCACACGCCGAGCACGGCGCCCATCACCTGTGCGATCACGTAGGCCGGGACCTCGCGCCAGGCGAACAGGCGATTCGCGGCCAGCGCCAGCGTCACCGCCGGATTGAACTGCGCGCCCGAGATCGGGCCAAAGGTGAGGATCAGTGCGACCAGGCCGCCACCGGTGGCGATGGCGTTGGCGAGCAAGGTGATGGCGTCATTTCCGTTCGCCAGCCGCTCGCCCATGATGCCGGAACCGACGACGGTCGCCAGCAGCATCGCCGTGCCGACGAGTTCAGCCACGCTTCTCTTGACGAGCGTCATCGCGCGACGCACTTGGGCTGTCGCGACAGGGGCATCGTGGCGTGGCGACTCACCGCTTCTTTTCCATCAGATTTGACGGTGCGGGGCACAGGCTTTCGTACTGCCAGGCCTGGCGAATCGCGGCCGGCGCGAATTCGCACTGGGCGTAGCCGGGCTCGAGCAAGATCGGATCGGTACCGAAGAGCTTCGGATAAAAGCGGATGCTCTCCTCGGGATCCTTGACCGAAACATGCACATGGAATCGATTCATGGGGCTTTCCGGTGGGGGGATCAGCAGCAGTCGTCGGATTCGCCAGCGCTTTCCGCGCAGCAGTTGTCGGTGAGGTAGGCGACCAGCGACCGCATCGCCTTGAAGTCGGGCGCGTAGTAGATGAAGCGGCCGTCCTGCCGCGATTTCAGCAAGCCAGCGTGACTCAGTTCCTTGAGATGGAAAGACAACGTGGCCGGCGGAATCTTGAGCTTGGTCGCGATCTCGCCCGCGGCCAGGCCCATCGGTCCATGACGCACGAGCAGGCGGAAGACCGCCAGGCGCGAGTCCTGCGCCAGCGAAGCCAAACGGATGACGGCGGTAATCGAATTCATATTTCGAATAATATCGAAACGATGAATGGGTGCAATGATTTTTATGATCATCGAATTTCATGGCTGCGAGCCGGCGACCCATTGACTCCGACGTGCCCCCAGGCCGGCTTTCACGTCACCTCGGGTAGTGCGGCACGCCCGGCAGGGGAGTGATCGAAGGTCTCGTCGCCGATCACCTGGTCGGAAATCCACGGCGTCACCGGTCTGCCGGCAGCGGCGCGCCGATGCCCGCACGACCGTCCGCAGCGACTCGGAGACGACGCAACGTGCATTCGTCAACCACGCCGTCCAAATACGCAGAATTCACCGTAACAGGCCTCTCGGGATCGTCGGTCTGTCCATGATCGGGTATCCGCCCGCTGCTGATCCGGAGCCGCCATGCCGTTATCGCAACATGGAGCTGTCCGTCCCTACACGCAGCTCTTTCGACCGGGTTACGTGCATCGCGACCTTTACGTAGACCCCGCCCTGTTCGAGGCCGAGATGCGCGAGCTGTTCGGGCGTACCTGGGTCTACGTGGGACACGAGAGCGAGATTCCCAATCCCAACGACTTCGTCACCCGCCGAATCGGGCGTCGCCCGGTCATCGTCAGCCGTACCGCGGCCGGCGGCGTCGCCGTGGTCTACAACCGCTGTACGCATCGAGGCGCCACGGTGTGCCGCGAAACCCGCGGTAACGCGCGCCACTTCACCTGCGGCTACCACGCCTGGACGTTTGCCAATGACGGCCGCTGCACCGGCCTGCCACTGCGCCACGCCTACGGGCCGGAATTCCGGCTGGAAGACCACAACCTCGGCCGGCCGGCCAAGGTGGACGTCTACCGCGGCTTCATCTTCGCGTCGGTGAGCGCTGAGGTGCCGCCGCTGCTCGAACATCTGGCTGGCGCGGCGACGGCGATCGACCAGTGGCTGGACCGGGATGGCGGCCGGGCAGTGGTGGTCCGCAACGGGGCCATGCCCTTCCTCGTACACGGCAACTGGAAGTTGGTCTACGACAACGCGGGCGACGGCTATCACCCGCCGTTTTCCCACATCTCCATGCTCAAGGTTTTCGGCGATCGCTACGGCGACGTCGACATGCGCTACTACCAGTCCAACTTCGACGAGTCGCCCATGTACGGCAAGGACCTGGGCAATGGTCACACGCTGCTGGACCAGCGACCGTCCATGCACGCAGGTTCGGCCTGGAAGCGCCAGCACGTGATGCCCGGCTACGAGCACACGCAGGCACTGCTCACCGCAGAGCACGGAGAGATCGAGGCGCTGCGCCTGCTCGATGCCTCCACCGGCTCGGGCATGAACCTCAACGTATTTCCCAACCTGCTGATCATCGGCAACCAGATCCAGCTGCTGGAGCCGACCGCGGTGGATCGCTGTGTCGTGCACTGGTTCTCCACCACCTTGGCGGGCGCACCAGACAGCATCAACACGATCCGCATGCGCATGCAGGAGGATTTCCCCTCCTTCGGCGAGGTCGACGACGCCGCCAACTTCGAGGCCTGTCAGGAAGGGCTTGCGAGCGTGCCGGAGATGGAATGGGTGGATGTGCGTCGCCACTTGCACACCGGCGTCGGGCGCATCGACGAGACCGATGGCCGCTGGCGCGAACCAATGTCTTCCGACCTGCATCTGCGCCGCTACACCGCCCAGTGGCTCGCGCTGATGAGCCGGGGGTCGGAATGAACGCGCAAGCCTTCAGCGGTCGCGTGCTCGACGCGGCGTTCTACGAGCGGCTGTGGACCACCATCAGCGATTGGCGGGCGCTGGGCGCGATTCCGCCCGAGCGAGTCGCGGATCGCGACACCGTCGATCAGGTCGCGCGGCTGCTGCACCACGAAGCCCGCCTGCTCGACCAGAACCGCCTCGCCGAGTGGCTCGCGCTCTACACCGACGACTGCGTCTACTGGATCCCGGCGGACGTGGACAACCGCGATCCGCGCGTGACCGTGTCCTGGGAACTCAACGATCGCCGCCGGCTGGAGGAGCGTGTGGAACGCCTCGCCACCGGTCGCGCCTACGCGCAGGTGCCGGTGACGCGCACCGCACGTCTGATCTCCAACATCGAGGTGATGACCGCCGAAGGCGGAGATCTTCACGTGCTTTGCAACTTTCTGATCCAGACCCACCGCGCGGGAGAAGCGAGCGCACGAGCCGGCTGGATCGGCTACGTGCTGCGGCGCGACGCGCAGGATCTCCCGCGCATCGTGCTCAAGCGCATCAACCTGTTCGACGCCGACCTGCCGCAGGCCAACAACGCTTTCACGCTGTAACCAATAGATCGCAATCCGGGGGGAGAAACATGAGCCACATCAGCGCGGCCGAGATCGGCCAGCGGGCCAGCCAGACCGCCGTGGGCAAGCCCGGCTTCATCGATATCGCCGCAGCCGACAGCGCCCAGCGGCGCGCCGCCGTGGACGCCGTGCTGGCGCAGATCGAACAGCACCGGCTCGACGTGATCCGCGAGGGCTTCGTCGACACGCAGGGGCAGGTGCGCATTCATCCCATCGAGGCGCGCCACTTCGCGCAGGCGGCGCGCAACGGCGTGGCTTTCACCACCGCGGTGCTGGCCATGGACAGCGCCAACCTCATTTTCCAGAACGTCTTCTCTGCCGATGGCGGCTTCGGCAACGCACAGATGGGCGGCGCCGGCGACATGCTCGCCCTGCCCGACCCCACCACCTTCCGCGTGCTGCCGTGGGCGCAGAAGACCGGCTGGGTGCTCAGCGACTTGTACCTGCGCGACGGCCAGCGCTGCCCGTTCGATCCGCGCCGCGTGATGCAGAAAGCCTGTGCGGAGTTGGAGGCTGCGGGCTATCAGTTCGTGGCCGGCGCGGAGCTGGAATGCCATGTGTTCAAGCTGGCCGATCCGCTCCATGGTCTGGAGCACTGCACGCAACCGCCCTCGCCGCCCCAGGTCGTCGCGCTGCGCCACGGCTTCCAGTACATGAACGATCAGGTCGTCGACGCGCTCGAGCCCTTGCTCGTGGCATTGCGCGAGGCGCTGCTCGGCATGGGCCTGCCGCTGCGCACGCTGGAAGCCGAATGGGGCCCGGGCCAGATCGAGATCACGCTCGACCCGATGGTGGGCGTGGCTGCGGCGGACGCCGTGATCATGCTGCGCAGCGCGGTCAAGCAGGTGACACGACGGCTGGGCCTGGTCGCCTCGTTCATGGCCAAGCCCAACCTGCCCAACGTCTTCTCCAGCGGCTGGCATCTGCACCAGTCGCTGGCGCGCAATGCCGACGGCCGCAATGCGTTCACCGCCGAGGATGCGCTGCTCTCGAACACCGCGCGTCACTACATCGGCGGGCTGCTGCAGCACGTGCGCGCCGCCACCGCCTTCTCCAATCCCACCATCAACGGCTACAAGCGCCTCAACGCGAATCCTCTCTCGCCCAAGCGGGCCGTGTGGTCGCACGACAACAAGGCCGCCATGTGCCGCCTGGTGGGGGGTGCCGGCGACCCGGCCACGCGCGTGGAGAACCGTTCTGGCGAACCGGCCGCCAATCCCTACCTGTATCTCGCGAGCCAGATCTTCGCCGGCCTGGACGGCATCAGGCAGCAGCGCGACCCAGGTGCGCCGCTCGATGACCCGTACGCGCAGACGCAGATGGAACTGATGCCCGGCAGCCTGATGGAAGCAGTGGAGGCTCTCGGGCAGTCCGCGCTTTTCCGCGACGCGATGGGCGCGGACTTCATCGCCCACTTCATCGGCATGAAGCGCCACGAGATCGGTCGCTTTCTCAGCGCCGTCACCGACTGGGAACAGCGCGAATATTTCGAAGCGTTCTGAGGAACGCCGCTCTCGCAAGCAGAGGCGGACCCGCAAGCCGGAGCTTGCGTGGGGCATCGCGGAACACGATCCGGCAAAGACCCAGAGGACGCGCAAAAACATTCAGAAAAGGGCTTTGCGCCCTTGCGTTCAAAGACCTTTGGTGACGACTCGCGGAAGCCGCGGCCCTCGCCCGCCGTTGCGCGAACGACCAAAAAAAGGGGGCTCCGAAGAGCCCCCTCGTACAACGATTCCCGCTAGGGTCGGTTCACATCGGCCCGATCACAGCGCCGGAAGCGTCAGGGCGCTGCAGGCCTGGAACACATTCACCGTCTGCAGGGTGTTCTCCAGCAGACCCACGGTGGCCACGCCCGATACGAACGTCAGCCGCAGTGCGTCGAACGGCTGGGTAGGCTGGATCGAGACGAGGGCCTGGTTGCCCGTACCTCCCAGCAGTGCCAGACCGAGCAGGTCGGCGCGCAGCGGAATCGTCGGACCCGAGGTCTGCTGGACCACGCCACCCAACAGCGTCGACACCTGGATCTGCGACAACACCTCCGCCTGCAGCAGCTGACCGACCGGACGCGAAATCAGGAAGCCCGCCGGTGCGCCCGGCGTGACCGGCGCACTGTTCGACGAGACCGTCACCGAAGCCGTTCCACCGAGCAGGCCCAGCGGCACGTTGATGGTGCCGAAGGTCGAGTTCGACGCATCGACGATGTTCGGCGTGTTGCTGACACTGCACAGCAGGCAGAGCAGGCTCGAGCTTTCGGCCACGTTCGCCGTCGGCGCCAGCAGCGGAGTGCTGCACAGGTTGCCCACCACAGTCACCATCGAGCTCGCGCTGCGAGCGCCTACACCGGGCGAGACGCCGGTCTTCAGCGTTCCGGTGATCGTTGCCGTTCCCGGCGCAACGCCGGTGACCAGGCCGTTGGCGTCGACGGTCGCCACACCCGTGGCGCTGGACGTCCAGTTGACGTCCGCATCCGGAATGGGCGCCTGGCTGCCATCGCTGTACGTCCCGATCAGCACCGCACCGGTCGTTCCATCCACCGACAGGCTGCTGGTGTCGAGGTCGACGCGGGACACCCCCGACAGCGCGGCCGCCGGTGCG
>CAZXXM010000078.1:0-11180 GCA_964644715.1 uncultured Salinisphaerales bacterium | reverse complement strand
AGCCGCAGTTCGGCGGCGTCCTCGACGGTGATGATGCGCTCGGTGTGCGGAATCCAGTGCGACAGCAGATTCAGGAACGTCGTCTTGCCCGAACCGGTGCCGCCGATGACGATCAGGTTGGCGCGCTTCGAGACCCGTTCCCGCAGGTAGTCGAGCGCTGCCTGGCTGACACTGCCGCTGCGCACCAGATCCTCGGCGCGCAGCGCGCGCTTGCGGAATTTGCGGATCGACAGGCAGGGGCCGTCCAGCGCTATCGGCGGGATGATGGCGTTGACGCGCGAGCCGTCCGGCAGACGCGCGTCGACCATCGGCGTGGACTCGTCCACGCGCCGGCCGATCGGTGACAGGATGCGCTGGATCACACGCACCACGTGGCCATCGTTGACGAAGCGCATCGGTGCCGTGGACAGCACGCCGTCGCGCTCGACGAAGATCCGGTTGGGGCCGTTGACCACGATGTCGTTGACGGTGTCGTCGTCCACCAGCGACTGGATCGGGCCGTAGCCCATCAGTTCGTCGCGCGCGTCCTTGGCCAGGGTCTCGCTCTCGCGCGCGTTGATCGGCAGGCGCTGGGCGGTGACGTACAGCCGCACCTGCTCGGACACGAAGCGCTCGATGCGCGGCGCGTCCCAGCGATCGATGTCGAGATTCTTCTCCTCGATCTGCGCGATGAGGTTGCGGTGCACGGCGCTCTTGAGCTGCTGGTACTGGTCCGACAGCCGGAAGCGGATGATCTGCTCCGGCGTGCTCACGGCGCCGTGCCCTCCGGCAGCCGGCAGACCGGGATTTCGGACCCGCGGGAACGGGCGAGCTGTCCGGGTCTGATCACTCGTTCGCGCCGGTGCGCCTAATTGAACAGGCGGCCGAGCAGGCCGGTCTGGGCGGGCGCCGGCGTGGCCGCGTTATCGCCGGTGAGCAGCGCCTGCGCCAGCAGCCGCACGCCGCCGCAGTACTCGTCCTTGGGCGTGCAGGCAAACATCGGTTCGCCCTGGTTCATCGCCTGGATGCGGTTGGACGGCTGCGTGGCCAAGGTGGCGACCACCGGCAGGTCGAGCAGCTCCGACAGGTTCTGCGGTTCCAGGCCCACGCGCTTGCGGTAGTTGTCCACGACCAGGCCGACACGGTCGAGCGGGCAGTCGTCCAGGCGCAGCGAGCGCAGCAGGTACTTGCTGTGACGCGACTTGAGGATCGACTGGTCGGTGAGGAACAGGGTACGGCCCGCGAGCCCGATCAGCCCGCGCAACACGTCCGATGGCAGGTGGCCGTCGAACGACAGCACGATGCAGCCGAACAGGCCGCGCAGCACGCCGAGCAGCTTGATCAGCTCGTCGCCGTCGATCGGCGGGCGCGTGATCACGTCCTCCGGCAGGCTCAGCACGTACAGCCCGCTGGAGTGACGCGTGAACGCCGTGTCGACCAGCGTGGTGTCGCAGCGGCTGCCGTCGTTGATGGCGTCGAGCACACCGTACGACTGGTTGAGATTGAGGAAGATGCTGGCGGCACCGGCCGGCACCGCCACGTCCAGCAACAGGACGCGCTCGTTCTTGCCCAGGCGTTCGGCGCAGGCCAGCGCCAGGTGCTCGGCCAGGAAGGCGATGCCGTCGTAGGGAAGTGCCGCCATCACGCCGAAGACGCGGCCGAGCTTGCGGCCGGTCCCCGTCGTCGGCGTCGAGCGCCGCAGCAGGCGGCCGAGCAGCGCGGCGAGGTTGGCCTCGTCCTTCCTGAGCACGAAGAAGTCGCGCGCGCCCGCGCGCATCGCCGCCAGCATCGCCGCGGGGTCGCCTTCCTCGCCGAGGCCGGCCACGGCCATCTCCGGGAGACGTTCCAGCAAGCGCTCGATCATGGCCGCGCGCGCGGCCGAGGTCTGCGGCGTGAATTCGAAGAACACCACGTCCACGCGGCCGCTGGCGTGGATCCTGTCGACCAGCTCCTCGGCCTCCGTGACCCGCGCCAGCGAGAACTCGGCACCGGGCGCCGAGTTCTGCAGCCAGCTCAGGTAGACCGGATCATCGGCGACCACCAGGGCCTGGGTTCTCACGTGCTCTCCCGCATGGCGTGCTTTTCTACCGGCCGCTCACTTGCTGCTGAACCCGAACGTGCTCGAGGCTTCGTCGAAGTCGCCTTTCTCGCCGAAGATCAACTTGCCGAAGCCGGGGCGGTAGTCGTCGTATTTCTCTCCCGGCAAGGCGGGGAGCTTGGCTCCGCGCGCCAGCGGCTTCACCAGGTGCGGCGTGACGATCATGATCAGTTCACGCTCGTCGCGGTCGTAGCTGACGGACTTGAAGAACGCGCCGATGATGGGAATATCGGCCAGGCCCGGAACCTTGTCGACGTTGGCCTTCAGGTTGTTGCTGACCAGACCCGAGATCACGAAGCTCTCGCCGTCGCCGAGCTCGATCGTGGTTTCGGTGCGGCGGACGGTGAGCGCCGGCACGGTCAGCTTGCGAGACGCGTCGTCGCCGCCCAGCTCGATGCCGGCGGAGAAATCCAGATCGCTGACTTCCGGCGCCACGCGCAGCGCGATGCGGTCCTTCGACAGCACGGTGGGTGTCACCGGCAGGCGGATACCGAATTCCTTGTACTCGATGGTGACCACACCATTGGTCTGCGAAACCGGCACCGGGAACTCGCCGCCGGCCAGGAACGAGGCGGTCTGGCCGCTCATCGCGGTCAGGCTGGGCTCCGCCAGCACGCGCGCGATGCCACGCGACTCGAGAATGCTCAGCGTGCCGCCGATGGTTTCGTTGTTGCCGATGTTCGTCGGGCTGATCAGCAGCTGGAACGCGTCGGTGACCAGATCGCCGGGGGTCAGCGAACTGAAATTGACGTTGCCGTCGCGACCGATGCGGCCGTAGTTCAGATTAAGGCCATAGCGCTTGGCGGTCGTGCGGTTGACCTCGGCGATCTTGATCTGCGTCAGTACCTGGAAATCGCCTTCCACCGCGCTCTTGTCGACCACGCCCTCGCCCTTGCCGGCTTCGGCCTTGGCGCGGCGGTAGGCCAGCAGGTTGGGCATGCGCCCACTCAGACCGGCTCCTTTTTCCACGGTGGCGCCCGACAGTTCCGGGTCGGGCTGGGCCGCTTTGTCGGGATCGACCACGGCGCCGACACGGACGCGATATTCCTTGGGGACGTTGCCACTCTTCGGCCAGACCAGCAGGCTGGTGACGCCGAGCTTCTTTCCGCTGACCAGGACCTCGCGTCCGTTGATGACGTTGATGTCGGCGATGTTGGGGTCGCCCACCGCCACGCGCTTCACGCCGCCGCTTTCCCGCACCAACGTGTGCGTCCCGAGTTCGACGCGGATCAGCGAGTCGTCTTTCTTGGCGGGCGCGGGTGCGGGTGCGGGTGCAGCTGCCGTTGCGTCACCGGCTAGCAGCACCAGCAAGGCCAGCGCCGGGCCCTGTAGCCATCTGCGGATGCCGTTCTTCGAGTTCATGTGCGGCGGTCCTGTCCCTGATTCAATCCAAGCTCGCGGTCTGGAGGTGTCGCGCCGCCGCTCGGCGGCGCGGTCGGTGGGTTACGGCGTGGTGGATTCGAGCTGCGATCCACGGTAGATGACGATCTTTTCCACCTGCATCACTCTCTTCTTCTCCGGCGGCAGTTCCACCCGCGACAGCTGGCGCGCGGTATAGGCCTGGTCGGGCACCTTCTTGGCCGCTTCGGCCTTGAGTGCTTCCTCGCTCACCGGCAGTGCGGCCGGCGTGTTCGGATCTGCGGCGTTGCCGGGCAGACCGTGCAGGGCCAGCCGCAACTCGCCCATGCTGGCGCCGAGCATCAGCCGCGTGGTGTCGTTCTTGGGTACGGCGAGCACCGCCGTGCGCTGACGGCGTTGGCCGCGCTCCGGCGTCTCCTCCTGCTTGAGCCCCTCGGGCCGGTCCACCAGCAATTCCTGGTAGGCCAGCAAGCGGGTGTTCTCGAGCAGGATGCGCGCCTGCGCCTGCTCCACATCGTTACCGCTACGCAGGTAGAGCAGCACGTCCACGATGTCGCCGGGGCGCACGAAGCCACCGACGCCGATGACGTCGCTGATCTCCACCGACACGGCGTGAAAACCCGGAGGCACCGACTTGGCCAGCACATTGCCCTCGGCAAAATAACGCTGGGTCACCGGCGCGCCCTGGTCCACGTCCACCAGCGGCTCCTTGCCGACCACGTCTTCTAGGCTGGTGTAGTAGTCGCGCGGAGCAACGGTGATCTCGGCGAGGACCACGTCGTCCTTGGCGATGGGCTTGTACGCGGACAAGGGCTTGACCGCGACCACCGCGAGAATCTTGGGCGTTTGCTTCTCGGCGACCGTGACCTGGGCCTGCGTCTGGGCCTGGGCGCGTTCGGAACTTTCCGCGTACTGGCGGCTGACGCGATAACCCACGAACGCCAGCACGAGCGTCAGCAGGATGGCGACGATCGCAACGACCTTGGCTGCAGTACTGCTGATCATTCAGGCTCCCGGATGCAAATTGCGGACGATGCTTTCACCGCCTGCGGCAGATCGCGATTGACCGGATCGTCGTTCCAGCCACACGCCGCATTTGCGCAAACATGGTAGCCGGTAAACGCTGCCGCATGAATCGGTCCTGGGCAGCGCGACGACGCCGTGCTAACGCGCCTGCATCAGGACCACGGCCGTGGCGAATCCAGCGGCGATGGCAGGTCCCGCGGGCACGCGCACGCGTCGAGGCGAAACCTGTGTGCGTGAGCGCCAGAACACCACCGCGGACAGCACCCCGAGTACCACCGCGGCAGCCAGCACCATGTACAGACTGTGCAACGGACCCACGAACCAGCCGCAGCACGCAGCGAACTTCACGTCGCCGCCTCCCATCGCCTTGAGCAGGAAGCCCGGAAACAGCAGAAGGAAGGCGATCGACAGACCCACGGCGCTCGCCGACAGACTCTGACCCAGCCAGCCCCGATCTCCGAACACGAACATCGCGACGCCAGGGGCGAACGCTGCCAGCAACCAGAGATTGGGGATACGCCGATGCCGGATATCCCAGACCGAAACGGCGAGCGCCCAGGCCAGAAGCCCTGCGCTCGCCGTCATCGGGTCATGCAGCAAGCGATGCGGCAGATTTACTGCGCAGCGCCCGTGACCGCCGTCTCCGCCGTCGTGAACAGGTCGTCGAGACCCGAGCCCAGCAAACCCAGCACGACGATGATCGCCACTGCGATCAGGCCCAGGATCAGGCCGTACTCCACCGCGCTGGCACCTTCCTCATCACGGCCCAGGGACAGCAACGCGGCATACGCACGGACGAACATTTCATTCAACATGGCGGCACTCCAATTTGTTTGATGCTGATCCCAGCTCGACCAGCGCGGTCACTATGATGACGGCCTCAGGGTGTGTCAAAGCAGCACGTACCGTGCATTCGTACCGCTCATCGGTCGCGTCCTAAAGTTTGCCGCTCGTGGAAAATTTCGATCCGTTCATCGCCACGACCACATGACCACCTACGCGATCGGCGACGTACAGGGCTGCCACGAGGAGTTGGTCGAGCTTCTCGGCACCGTGCACTTCGAGCCTAGCCGCGACCGGGTGGTCTTCGTCGGCGATCTGGTCAATCGCGGTCCAGCGTCACTGGACGTGCTAAGGCTCGCACGCAGCCTCGGCCCGGCCGCGATCACGGTGCTCGGCAACCACGACCTGCACCTGCTGGCCGTCGCCCACGGCGGTCGCCCGGGACGTCGCGACACGCTCAACGCGGTGCTGGCCGCGTCCGATTGCGACGAACTGCTGGAATGGCTCGGAGCTCAGCCCCTGGCCTGGCAGCATCCCGAGACCGGTACGCTGTTGGTGCACGCCGGCGTTCCGCCGCAGTGGAGCGTCGAGCAGACGCTGGAGCTGGCACAGGAGGCCAGCAAGGTGATCGCCGGGACCGAGGGCCCGCGCTTCTTCTCGCGCATGTACGGCGACGAGCCGGATCGCTGGAAGCCCGGCCTACGCGGCACCGAACGGCTGCGTTTCGTCGTGAACTGCCTGACCCGCCTGCGCTACTGCGACGACAAGGGCCGGCTGGACCTCAAGCCCAAGGGGGCGCCCGGCACCCAGGCGCCTCACCTGCTGCCCTGGTTCCAGGTCCCGGGGCGCGCCACCGCCGGCCATCCGATCGTGTTCGGACACTGGTCGACCCTGGGGCGCGTGCATTGGCCCGAAGACCATGTCCACGGCCTCGACACCGGCTGCGTCTGGGGTGAACGGCTGACCGCGCTGGAATTGGAGACCGGCCGCATCGTCGACGTGCCCAGCCGGCGCCGGCGCGTCCACGACGCGGCCGACTGAACCGCGTCAGGCCGGGATTCCGACGGCGCGAGCGCGGGCGGCCTGTCGCAGGATCACGACGAACAGCGCGCCGATCACGATCGGACCGATGTCCAGGTGCGTGACGACCGCGACTCCCTGGAACAGGACGGGCAGCAGCCCCGCCAGGATCAGGACCTCGCGCTCGCCGGACCCCCAGCCGTGCTGAAGTCCGTGGCTCACCGACCACGCCAGCGGCAGCGCCAGCCAGGCCAGGTCGTAGTCGAACAGGTACGGGCTGGCCAGTAACGAAGCGCAGCACAGGCCGGCGTACTGCAACGAGTGCGGCACGGGTGCACGCCACAGCCACCACAAGGCCACGACGGTACCCAAGGCGAGCGCGAAATGCAGCGCGTACGCCAAGCCGATCGGCGCCCCCAGCATCAGGGCGGCCACGAACATCGTCGGCATCTTCACCTGCGGGAGCTGGTTGTTCGCCACCCATTGGCTGACGTGTGGCACACGATCCAGGAAGGCCGCCAAGGTGTCTACGCCCAATACCGCCGAGCTCAGCCCGAGCAGCGCCAGCGAGGACAGCGCCGCGCCGGCAAAGGCGCGCCAATGGCCACCGGCCGCCAGCGCCACCGGGATCAACAGGCCCAGGTGCGGCTTGATGGCCACCAGGCCGAGCAGCACGCCCGCCGTCCAGGGACGACGCTGCAGGCACAACAGCCCGGCCCCCATCAGCGCGCCCGTCAGAAACGCGTTCTGGCCATGGAACAGATTCAGCATCGTGCCGGGAAACGCGAACAGCCAGGGCAGCGCCCCGCGCCGTGGCAGGGCGCGGGACAGCACTGCGAAGTACGCCCCCAGGGTCGCGCCGATGAACGCGATGAACGACAGCGCGTAGGGCAGCAGCGACAGCGGCAGGACCAGCAGAAAGAACGTCGGCGGGTAATGCCAGGGATGGACGGTGAGGATGCCCGGGAACACCGCGCGCTGGGCCTGCACGATGGTGGCCAGGTCATAGGCCGCCAGAGCGCCCTGTTCCAGCGCCACGCGCGAGGCGGTCCAGAACGCGATGAAGTCATAGCCCAGCGGCTTGCCCTTGATGTCCACGCCGTCGTGCGAGAGCGCAATCCACGCGACGCCGAGCACCACGTACGCGGAAATGAACAGCCAGGGGTAGACACGCAGCCGCTCGGCATCGAGCCAGTGGGTCTTTCGAGTGTCGCCGGAGTTCTTCGCTTCCATCATCGGATGTCAGGAATTTCCGCCGATTCGAGCGGAAGGAATCGTGATTCTCGACGCTTCTCTCCGTCATCGGGAGAGCCCCTCCGAAGAAGGTTCCTCACCGATTCCCGGATTGACCCACTCGTAGCCCGGACGAAGTCCGGGGCGGGCCTCCCGAGGCGCGATCCTGTCCGGCTGCGAGCGGCCACCCCGACTTCGTCCGGGCTACGTTCGCTGCCTCAAAAAAGAAGCCCGGCGTGTGCCGGGCTTCGAATGTGCGGGCCCGTGCTTCAGTGTCTCGGCTTGAACACCGGCACTTCGCCCGGCGCCAGCTCGCGTGGCTTGAGAATGAAGGACGCGATGGCCGGCAGAATCAGGATCGCACCGAACATGTTGCCGGTGAACATGAACACCAGCAGCGCACCCATGTCACGCTGGAACTGCAGGCCCGACCACAGCCAGGTGGCCACACCGAAGCCGAGCGTCACGCCGGTGAAGACCACCGCCTTGCCGGTCATGCGCAGCGTCTTGTAGTACGACTCCTTCGGACTGAATCCTCCGGCCAAGGCGTCGGCGTAGGTCGCATAGATATATATCCCGTAGTCCACACCGATACCGACCGCCAGCGCCACGACGGGCAAGGTGGCCACCTTCATGCCAATGCTCAGGATCGCCATCACCGCATAAGCCATCCAGGAGATCAGCGCCAGCGGCATCATGATCGCCACGATCGACTGCCATTCGAAGAACGACAGATACACGCAGAAAACGATCGCGATGTAGACGTACAGCAGAATCGGCTTTTCGAGGCGATGCACTTCCTCGTTGGTGGCTGCCATGACGCCGACGTTGGCGGTGGCCAGCGCGAAGTTCACCGGGCACATCTTGTCGAAGCTGGCGAGCTTGGTTTCCGCTTCGGTGACCTTGGCCACCGCGTCGATGACCGCCTGCTGCTTGGGAATGTCGAGCTCCGGCAGGGTCGGATTCTTCTTCTTGATCTTCGTGATGATCTTCTGCTGATCGTGCTTGAGGTTGCCCACCGCACGACGCGCCTCGAGCTTTTCCTCGCAGTACTTGGCGTTGACGTCGGTGTGCGTCTCGAAGAAGGCCGCTGCGTTTTCCCGGTTGAAGTCCTTGGTGGTCTGCACCACGTCGGCGATCGTCGAGGCCTTGTGATCCTTCATGAACACGAACAGCGCCATCGCCGAGCAGTTCGGATTCAGCAGGCCGGACGAGGTCGGGATCGGCGTGATCGCCTGCACCATCGTGTACTGGTTGCGCGGTAGCACCTTGAAGCGCGGATTGGCCTCCGAGAACGCCGAATTCACGGTCTTGGCCACCGCCGGCAACGACAGGCTCGACTGCACGCCCGGCGTGTTGTCCATGCGCCAGCCGAAACGATCGATCTGCTCCATCACCTCGTGTTTCACGCAGGCTTCCGGATCGGTCTCGGCCACGACCTTGAAGATGTCGAGACCGATGGCGAAGTTGGCGACGACCTCGGCGGTGTCCTTGTTGTAGCGAGAGTCCGGCAGCAGCTCGGGCACGCCGGCCTGGCTGTCGCCGACCTGCAGCGCCTTGCCCTGCCAGAAGCTCCAGCCGAACAGCAGGCCCATGATCAGGATCGCCGTGACGGCGGGCTTCGGATTGACCATGTTCGACAGCAGGCGCCACAGCGGATCGAAGATGCTGTCGCGGCGCTCCTGCTTGGCGACGAAACCGTCGATGTCCTTGATCTCGATCCAGGTCAGCCAGATCGGCATCATGATCTTGTTGGTGATGATGATCGCCGCCATGCCGAGGCAGGCATTGATCGCCATCTCGCGCACGATCGCGATCGGGATCAGGCCGATCATCGCGAAGCCCGCGACGTCGGTCATGATCGCCATCGTTCCGTAGATCGCCAGACGCCGCCACGTGAACAGCGAAGCGTCGAAGCTGTTGCGCTTGTTCTCCGCGATCTCGCCGACCCAGGCGTTGACGTACTGCACGCCGTGCGACACCGAGACCGCGAGGATCAGGAACGGCACCAGGATCGCGAAAGGATCCAGGCCGAATCCCAGCATGTGCAGCAGGCCGAACTCCCAGATCACCGCGGTGATCGAGCAGATCAGCGGCAGCATGCCGAGCTTGAAGTCACCGACGTAGAGCCACAGCAGGATGCCGGTGAAGACCAGCGTCACGAAGAAGAACCCGACGACCGCGAAGATCTCCTCGATGATGTCGCCGACGACCTTGGCGAACCCGATGATGTGGATGTTGACGTCCGGGTTGTACTGCGGATTGTCGACCTCTTCGAAACTCGCGTCGCCACCCTTGATCTCGACGATCTCGGTCTTGCCCTCTTCGATCGGGTACGCGTATTCGAAGGTCTTGATGTACTGCTTCAGGCCGAGATGGACGAAGCCCTCGCCGATGACCGTACCGGCATCGATCTTGACCTCCTTGCCGGAAGACAGTTTGACGGTCTTGTCCTTCTTGAGCTTGTAGACCAGCTTCTTCGGATTGACGAAACGGCCGCGCAGCTTGTCCTCGAGGTCCTCGGCGACGCGACCGTAGTCCAGCTTTTCGCCGGTGACCGGATCGATCTCCAGCAGTTCCGAGAAAATCAGCGCGCCGGTCTGGTCGGTCGTCGTGTAACGCCCGACGTGGCCGCCCTTGCTGACGTTGCCCTTCACCAGCGCGAACATCTCGGGCGTGGGCGCGTACTCGGCAGGGATGACGTTGCCGCCCTTGAAGCCGCCTTCGACGACCTCGATGTAGCGCACGTCCGGCGTGAACAACGACGACACGCGAGATCGATCGACGCCCTTGAGGAAGAAGATCTCGTCGGTCGCCTGCTTGAGATTGGACAGGAACTTGTCGTTGTAGATGTCGCCCTTGCCGTCCTTCTGCATGATCGCGACGAGCACCGTGTTGGCGCCGCCGAAATCGGCCATGTACTGCGTGAGCACCTGCATGTACGGATGCTCGAGCGGCACCGACTTGTCGAAGCCGGCGTCGGGCTTGATCAGGCACATCTGCCAGAACAACACCGCCGTGATCACGAGCAGGATGCTCATCGTCAGCTTGCGCTTGGCATAGATGATCGGTTCGATCGCGGCCAAAACCTTGTGGGCGGTGGTTTCCTTGCCGTCGCCGTGCTCGTTGCTCATGTGCGCTCCCCCTCGAATTCTTCGTTTTGCCGATCCGCGCGGGGCGGATCAGAGACCCACTCGGCTCACGCCCAGCTCGCCCACCGCCAGTACGCCGCCCTTCCAGGGAATCGCACCCGAAAGCGTGCCGGAGCCGGTGACGCCCGCCATGGCCTGGACCTTGGTGTTCTTGACCTGCCCACTCTTGGTAAGGATCGCGATCTCACCCGCCAGTCCGACCATCGCGACGTCGCCGGACGGCAGCAAAGCACCTCCGAAGAACGACGCCACGGTGCCGACGTCGACCTTGGTCCAGTTGCCGGCGCGTACGTCGTCGCTGGTGTAGACGTTGCCGCGCAGGCCGAAGATCAGGGCCCCCTTGTCGCCACGCGGCACGGCGCCGTACAGCGAGCCCTCGTAGGGCGCGGTCAGCCGCTCCCAGGCCGCGCCGTCGGCCGACACGCCCATCATCCCGGTCTCGCCGACGACGAAGTATTCGCCGTTGCCCAGACGAGTGATGGCATTCAGATGCAGCTCTTCCTCGCGGATCGGGGGAGCGTCGAGCTCGG
>CAZXXM010000077.1:0-11182 GCA_964644715.1 uncultured Salinisphaerales bacterium | reverse complement strand
ACGGGCATCGTGTGACGCCCGCGCCAGGCCTGTGCGGCCGCCTGCAAGGCGACGAGCGCATCGCCGACGCGCAGCCGCGCCGCCGCGCCGGCGTCCAGATCGCGTTCGACGACGACGCCGACCGCGCCGGCACGCGCCGCGCCCGCCACGAAATCGTGCCCGTCGAAGCGCTCGCCGCGCAGCGCGACGAACAGGTCGCCGGCGCGCACGTCGCGGGAATCGGTGGTGACACGCAGGACCTCGCGATTCGCGCCGGCCAAGCTTGCGCCCATGGCCTGGGCGAACCAGGTCATCGGTGCCATGGATGTGCTGGAGCCGCTCATGCCGCCGCTCCGAGCAGTTCGGCGACGAACGCGCGGTCGCTGAATTCACGCGCGTCGCGACCATAGGTCTGCGTGGTCTCGTGCCCCTTTCCTGCAACGAGGACGACATCGCCCGCGCCGGCTTCGGCCACCGCCGACCGGATGGCCGCGGCGCGATCGTGCTCGACGCTCAGCCGATCGCGTGCCTCGGGGCCGATGCCGGCCAGGATCTGCCCGGCGATCGACGCCGGCGATTCGCTGCGCGGATTGTCGTCGGTGACGATGACGCGATCCGCGAGCCGCGCCGCGATCTCGCCCATCAGCGGCCGCTTGCCGGCGTCGCGGTCGCCACCGCAACCGAAGACGCAGAACAGGCGACCCTGTGTATGTGCCCGGACGGCACCGAGAATCTGCTCCAGGGCCTTGGGCGTGTGTGCATAATCGACGACGACCAGCGGTCCCGATGCCGCGCCGCGAAATCCTTCGATGCGGCCCGGCACCGTGCGCGCCGCCTGCAGCGCGTCGACGACGGCATCGAGATCGAGACCGGACTCGAGCAGCACGGCGGCGGCGGCCAGCAGGTTGTAGGCATTGAAGCGGCCGAGCAGCGCAGCGTCGAGCGATGCGCGGCCCCGATGGGTATCGAGCTCCAGGCTCAGGCCTTTGTCATGCAGCCGCAGGCCGCGACCGACGACGTACTGCGATGTTGCGGGCTCACCGCCGTCGAGGCCATAGGCGCAAAGCTTTTCGGCGCGCGGCGTGGACGCGATCTGCGCGATCCACTGCGCGCCCTGCGCATCGTCGCGATTCAGGATCAGCGCGCGCGCATCGTCGCCTTCGAACAGACGCCGCTTGGCGGCGGCGTAGTGCTCGATCGTCCCGTGATAGTCGAGATGATCGCGCGTCAGATTGGTCAGCACGACCGCATCGAAGCTCACGCCGCCGACGCGATTCTGGTCGAGCGCGTGCGAGGAGACTTCCATCGCGCAGGCGTCGACGCCGTGCTGCTCGAATTCGGCGAGTCGCGCCTGCAGCGCGATCGGATCCGGCGTGGTGTGCGTCGCCGCATCGAGGCTCCCGATGCGGCCCGTGCCGAGCGTTCCCAGATAGGCGCAAGGCCGGCCGAGCTGTTCGAACGCCTGCGCGATCAGGTGAGCGGTGGACGTCTTGCCATCGGTGCCGGTGACCCCGGCCACGTACATGCGATCCGCCGGGCGTCCGTAGAAGCGCGCGGCGATCTCTCCGACCCGAACGCCGAGTTGTTCGACGGCCACGCAGGGCACCGTGGCCTGCGGTTCACGCGCATCGTTTCCCGGCTCCCACAGGATTGCGCCGGCGCCGCGGGCCAGCGCCTGCGGCAGATGCGCAAGGCCGTGCTCGCGCGTGCCGCGCACCGCGAGGAACGCTTCGCCCGCGTTCACGCGACGCGAATCCAGCGCCAGCCCGGTGACCGCCAGCGGCGGAACCGGGCTCGCGAACCCGGCCAGCAGGCGATCGAGCGAGGACTCGCGCACGGCGAGGCTCACGTACGCGGCTCCGCGACGTCCACGCCGGACGGCATCGCCAGCTGCGCGGGCGGCAGGGCCGGCGGGCAATCCTTGCTGCACGCATCCGGTGCGATCTGCAGCAGGCGCAGTGCGCCTTGCAGCACCGTGGAGAACACCGGCGCGGCGACGACACCGCCGTAGTAATCGCCGGCACCCGGCTCGTCGATCATCACCAGCCCGATGAGCCGGGGATTCTCCGCCGGCACCATGCCGATGAACACCGACTGGTGGCGATCGGCGTCGTAACCGCCCGTTGCCGCGACCTTGCGCACAGTGCCCGTCTTTCCGGCGACGCGGTAGCCGGGAATGGCCGCGCGCGACGCGGTGCCGCCCCGCGTCGCGACGGCTTCGAGCATGCGTCGCAGTTCGCGCGCGGTCTCGGCGCTGATGGCTCGCTGCGGCGGTTGCAGCGGCTGTTCCATCGTCAGTCGCAGGTGGGGCATCAGGCCGTCGTTGCCCAGCGCCGCGTAGGCGCGCACCAGGTGCAGCGCGTTGACCGACAGGCCGTAACCGTAGGAGGCCGTCGCGGTCGCGATCTGGCCCCATTGCATGTAGGGACGCAGCAGCGGCGCGGACTCGCCGGGGAAACCCGAGGCGACGCGATCGCCCAGACCGAAGCGCTGGAATCCCTGCCAGACGTTCTCTGCACCGATCTGCATGCCGATCTTCGCGGCGGCGACGTTGCTCGACTTCGCGAGCAAGGTCGCGATGTCGGCATCGCCCTGCGCGTGGATGTCACGCACCGTCAGGCGACCGACCTGCATCCAGCCCGCGCCGGTGTCGATGTGGCTGTTCGGGCGGAAGGCGCCGATTTCCAGCGCCTGCGCGACCAGCAGGGGCTTGACGGTGGAGCCGGGTTCGAAGGAGTCGACGATCGCGCGGTTGCGCATGCGGCCGGGCTTGCGATCCTCGACGTTGTTCGGGTTGTAGCCGGGCTGGCTGGCAACGGCGAGCAACTCTCCGGTATGGGCGTCGGCCACGACGACCAGTCCGCCCTTGGCGCGGTTGGCCAGCACCGAGTTCTTGAGCTCGCGATAGGCGAGGTACTGCAGACGCAGATCCATCGACAGCGCGAGATCGGCACCCGGCTGGGCCGGTACCGCGTCGTCCGTGTCTTCGACGATGCGTCCGCGCGCATCGCGAATCACGCGGCGCGAACCGGCGATGCCGCGCAGCGTCTCGTCGTGCGACATCTCCATGCCTTCCTGGCCACGGCCGTCGACGTCGGTGAAACCCACGATCTGACCGGCCACTTCACCGGCCGGGTAATAGCGGCGGTACTCGCGTGTGGAGAACACGCCCGGCGCCTTGAGCGCGAGCACGCGGCGTGCCTCGTCCGGCGGCAGACCGCGCTCGATGTAGACGAACTGGCGCGTGGCGCGCTCGTCCAGGAAAGCCGTCAATTCGCGCGGCGTCTGCTTGAGCACCTTGGCCAGCGCCACGACGTGCTCGGGCGAGGCCAGCAACGCGGAAGGCACGCACCAGATCGAGTCGACCGGCGCAGACAGCGCCAGTGGCTCTCCGCGGCGATCACGGATCGCTGCCCGGTGCCCCGGCAGGGTCACGACCCGCACTTGCCGCTTGTCTCCCTGCTTGGTCAGGAACTCGCGTTCGACGACCTGCAGATGAAAGGCGCGGCCGCAAACCAGCAGCGAGCCCGCCCCCAGCAGACCGAGCACCGCCAGGCGGCGCCAGGCCTGGACCGGCTTGAGCTTGTAGTTGACGTCCTTGCTCACGGGACGCGGCCGGCAGCGGATTGATCGACGATCATGTAATCGCGCGGCTCGGCCATGCCCAGCTGTCGCGCGGCATTCTCGATGCGCGCGTGGTGCGACAGCGCCGCCTCCTCGAGTTGAAGCTGCGACCACTCCATCTGCATGCGCTCGCGCTCGACGCGCGCGCGTTCGATCTCGGTGGTCAGGCTGCGGTTGTCGTGCTTGACGCGGATCGCGTACAGCGCCGATCCGATCACCATCAGCGACAGGATCAGCGGCAGCATCAGGCCATGCGTCGGGCGCGATTCGAGCAGCGCGAGGCGGAAACGTTGCCACAGCCGCTTCATGCGAGCCGCTCCGCCACGCGCAGGACGGCGCTGCGGGCCCGGTAGTTGAGGTCGCACTCCGCATCGCTCGGGAATTCGCGAGAGATCGCACGGAAATGCGTCGTCGCCTCGGATGCCGGCAACGGCGAGGGATCGAAACGATGCTGGACCGTCGATTCGCGCCGGGCCATGCCCGACTCGCGGATGAAGCGCTTGACCATGCGATCTTCCAGCGAGTGGAAGCTGATGATCGCCAGTCGCCCACCGGGAGCCAGCAGCGACACGCTCGCCTCGAGTGCCGCGGTCAGCGCGTCGAGCTCGCCGTTGATGAAGATGCGGATCGCCTGGAAGCTGCGCGTCGCGGGATGGATCTTCTGGCGCGGACCGGGCACGGCGCGCGCAATCAGTTCGGCGAGCTGGCTGGTCCGCTCGATCGGCGCCTCGGCGCGGGCTTCGACGACGCGACGCGCGATGCGCCGGCTCGCGCGTTCCTCGCCATACGTCCACAGCACGTCCGCGATCTCGTCGGCCTTCGCGCGCGCCAGCCACTGCGCGGCGGACTCGCCCGAGTCGGGGTCCATGCGCATGTCGAGCGGGCCGTCGTTGGAGAACGAGAATCCGCGCTCGGCGTCGTCGAACTGCGGCGAGGACACGCCCAGGTCCAGCAGCAAGCCGTCGACGCGGCCGGCGAGACCGAGCTCTGCGCCGAGCGCGGCGAGTTCGGAGAAATTGCGCCGATGAATGCGGAAATTGGGGCGCGTGCCGAATCGCGTCCACGCGGTCCGTGTCGCCACCGGGTCACGATCCAGCGCGTGCAGGACACCGGTGCTGCCGATGGCATCGAGAATCGCAGCGCTGTGACCGCCACGACCGAAGGTCCCGTCCACGTAGACGCCACCGGATCGCGGGGCGAGTCCGGCGAGTGCTTCCGCGAGCATCACCGGACGATGTTCGAGCATCGGGCTAGTCGATCCGCGCCGGTGCGCAGTGGGATCGGCGGCGGTCAGGGCGAGCATGTGGCCCGATCACCGTTTCAGCGTCCGGAACGCCTGCGCGAGGCCGGGCACGATGCTGCCCTCCCCCTCGCCGAAGCGCTCGTTCCAGATCTCCTCGGGCCACAGATCGAAACGGCGGATCTGACCCATCAGCACACCGGAACCATTGAAGCGCGCGTACTTGCGCAGCAGCGGCGGCAGCAGCACGCGCCCCTGCTTGTCGATCTCGGTCTCGCAGGCGAAGCCGACGAACACGTTCTTCAGCAGCTCGGCGGTTTCGCGATCTTCCATCGCCTCGATTTCGTCGGCGACACGGCGGAACTCGTGCGCGGGATAGATCTCGAGACAGGGGTTCGGGCCACGGGTGATGACGAGCTGCGAATTACAGGAGCCAGCCAGCTCCTCGCGATAGCGCGCGGGGATCGCAAGGCGACCCTTCTCGTCGATGGTCAGTTGATGTGACCCAGTAAACACGCGCTGCCCCTGATGGCTTGGGCGACTCCCCACAATCGCCCACTTCTTACCCCTTCAAGGCACTATAAACCACACATCCACCCCCCACAAGCATTTTTTGCCAAAAAATCGCGCGGGAACAAACGCTTAGAGCCCAAGGCGTTCGGATTTCCTAAAGTCATAGAAAACAGAGGGATGGCGCACTTACTTCAAGTAAGGCGTCCGGCTCGGCCGAAGACACCGGCGCGACCCGCCTATGGAAGGCGGCAGACAGGCGACGAACGGAGAATGAAGAAAAAAAGGAGTCGGCCTGTAAGCCGGGTTCTGTCGGGAACGATCATTCCTCTAGGCGCCGCGTCACCACGGCGCTCCAGCAACCTACCCGGAAGGCGCGTGGGCCACGCGTTGTGCCTTTCGGCACGTCCTTCCCTATTTGGTCTTGCTCCGGACGGGGTTTTCCGTGCCGTCGCTGTTGCCAGCGACGCGGTGCGCTCTTACCGCACCTTTTCACCCTTACCTGATCCCGGTTTCATCCGGGCCATCGGCGGTTCGTTCTCTGTGGCACTTTCCGTAGCCTCGCGGCTCCCAGGCGTTACCTGGCGTCCTGCCCTGCGGAGCCCGGACTTTCCTCCCCTGTCTTCCGATTCCCGCGGAGCAAACTTCTGCCTCGACGGGGACCAGACGCAACAGCAGCGATCGTTCGGCCGACTCCAGGCGCGATTCTACGCGTCCGGCGCCTCGCGATCGCCCGAAATCTTCAGCGCGATCTCGTAGAGCTCGTTCTTGCGCAGACCGGTCAGCGTCGCTGCGATCTTGGCGGCCCGCGCGGCCGGCAGTTCACCGAGCAAGACTCGCAGCACTCTTTCGGCCTCGACGGTGGAGGCTTCGACGGCCGCGGCCGCCTCGATCACCAGCACGAACTCGCCGCGCTCGCGATTCGGATCCGCCGCCAGCCAATCCGGCAGTCCGCGCGCTTCGCACAGCACGCTCTGCTCGAAGCGCTTGCTGATCTCGCGCGCGAGCATCACGCGTCGTTCGCCGAGCAAGTCAGCCAGATCGCGCGCGCAATCGGCGATGCGATGACTCGACTCGTAGACGATCACGCTGCGCGGTTCGCGCGCGAGCTGCTGGATGCGCTCGCGGCGGGCGCCGGACTTCGGCGGCAGGAAACCCGCGAAGAGAAAACTGTCGCTGGGCAGCCCGGCGATCGACAGCGCGGCGATGGCCGCGCAGGCGCCCGGGATGGCGATCACTTCGCAGCCCGCCGCGCGAGCCGCGCGCACCAGCGAGAACCCGGGATCGGAGACCAGCGGCGTGCCGGCATCCGAGACCAATGCCAGCGATTCGCCGCGCCGCAGGGCTTCGACCACCGAAGCCGCGATGCGATCTTCGTTGTGATCGTGCAGCGCCAGCATCGGGGTGCGAATACCGAAGTGCGTCAGCAGGGTCGCGGTGTTGCGCGTGTCCTCGGCCGCGATGCGGGTGACCTGTGCGAGCACGCGCTGCGCGCGCGGGGCCAGATCGCCGAGATTGCCGATCGGCGTGGCGACGACGTACAGGCAGCCGGCGCGCACCTCGGCTTCGTTGGACGGCGAATCGGTCAAGAGCGGCTTCGGAGAGGCAGCAGGATGCTGCGTGCCATACTTTATCGCGATGAAACTGCCTCGCCTCGCTGCCGCCCTGCTCCTCTCCTGCACCACGCTGGCCTGGAGCGCGCCACCATTCCTCGGTCCGCCTACCGCCGGACTGATCGGCGAAGCGGAAGCCGCGATCGCTGCAGGCGACGACAAGGCCGCCGAAGGCCTGCTCTCGCGCATTCCCAGCGGCTCGCTGGACGCCATGCAGGTCGCGCGCATGCAGCTCGTGCGCGCCGAGATCGGCATTCGGCGCCGGCAACCGGGAACGGTGCTCCGCGCCTTGCCGCCGCCGAGCGCGCAGGTCGGCGCGCTGTCGCCGCGCATGGAACAACTGCGGGCGCAGGCCTACTTCATGTCCGGCGACGTGGTTTCCGGCGTGCGCACGCTGGTCGCGCGCGAACGCATGCTCAGCTCGGCCACCTCGATCGCCGACAACCGCGAGCAGATCTGGACCGGCCTGATCTCCACGCCGTTCCCGCCCGCAGCGCTCGCCAGCGTCACTGCCGCGGAACCGATGACGCGCGGCTGGCTGGATCTGGCGAGTGTCCTCCAGCAGGGACCCTCATCGAGTGCGATCGCGGCGTGGTCGCAGCGCAACCCGGGACATCCGGGCGCCGCCAAGGCAGCGCTCGTGAAGGCCAGCGAACCCGTCACCGCTCCGTCCGACAGCACCGTCGCTGGCGTGGCACCGATCGCACCGGCTGGAATGCCCGCCTCGCTGGCGGGCGGTTACGCGCTATTGGTGCCCGTCAGCGGAAGCCTCGCATCGGCCGGTCGGGCCGTGCGCGACGGCTTCATCGCGGCCTGGTTCGCATCGCCCGAGCCTCGGGCCGCGCTGCGCATCTACGACACCGGCAACGAGGCGACGCAGGCGGCCGCTGCATATCAAAGTGCGATTCGTGACGGCGCCGGAACGGTGATCGGACCGTTGACCAAGGAAGGCGTGAGTGCCATTGCCGGACAGGCTGGCGCCCTTCCCTGGCTCACGCTGAACTACGTCGACGGCTCGATCGGCAGCGCACTGCAGTTCGGGCTGGCCCCGGAGGACGAGTCGCGCGCCGCGGCAGCCGACGCGATCGCGGCCGGCCGCCTGACGGCGCTCGCACTGGTACCGAGCACGCCGTGGGGCGAGCGCGCGCTGGCGGCGTTCCGGACCCAGTTCGAGGCACTCGGCGGCACCGTGCTGCAGACCACGCGACTGGCGAACGGCACGCAGGACTTCGGCCGCCCGCTGCGCGATCTGCTGAAACTCGACAACAGCGCGCAGCGTCATGCCGCGCTGGACCGCGTGCTCGGCGAGAAGAGCGAGTTCGAACCGCGGCCTCGCGACGATGCCGCGCTGCTGTTCGCTCCGCTGCGAGCCACCGAAGCGCGGCTGCTCGTGCCGCAGCTCGATTTCTTCCGTGCGCGCGACTTGCCGGCCTATACGATCTCGGCCGCCCATACCGGACTCGTCGATCGACAGATCGACGGACTGCGCCTGTGCGACATGCCCTGGGTCATCGACGACAGCGGGACCTGGGCCCGCGAGCGGGAGCGGCTGCGCGACATGTTCCCCGAAGCCTTGCGCGATCAGCCGCGCCTCTTCGCGCTCGGTACCGATGCATTCCGCATCGTGCGCGCACGCGACGCTTTCTCCGGAGGGCAGGAAATCGACGCTGCGAGCGGACGCTTGTCGCTGGCTCCCGGCAATCGCATCACGCGCGGGCTCGCCTGCCGCCCGATCATCGACGGTCGACCCTCGGCAACCGCCGCCCCGCTGTGAACGGGGCGCGCGCAGAAGACCTCGCCCTGCGCTTTCTCGAAGCGCGCGGACTCGAGCTGATCGATCGCAATGTGCGCGCACGCGGCGGCGAGCTCGACCTGGTGATGCGCGACGCCGACTCGCTGGTCATCGTCGAAGTGCGCAAGCGTTCGAACACCCGTTTCGGCACCGCCGCGGAATCCGTCGACGCCCGCAAGCAAGCCCGGGTCGTGGCCGCTGCCCGCGCACTGCTGGCCCGGCGGCCGGAGCTCGCACGAATGCCGGCGCGCTTCGACGTCGTCGCGCTCGACGCCTCCGATCACATCGAATGGATCCAGGCCGCGTTCGATGCGAGCGAGTGATCCATGACGGCGCTCTCCGCCCCGAACCCTTCGCGCCGCCCCTTGCCCGAGGCAGCGAGCGAAGCCCTGCGTACCGCGCTGCCGGCCGATCGCCTGTATTTCGAGCCCGCCGATTGCCTTCCGTATGCCTACGACAACTCGCGTCGCGTATCGCTGCCGCAGGCGGTTGCGTTCCCGACCGACGAGAACGAAGTCGTGGCGCTGGTGCGCATCTGCCGGGAATTCCGCGTGCCGCTCACGGCTCGCGGACGCGGAACCAACACGACGGGGGCAACCGTGCCCGTCGAGGGCGGCATCGTCGTGTCCATGGAGCGGATGAATCGCATCCTTTCGCTGTCGCCAGGCGATCGGCTGATCGAGTGTGAAGCCGGCTGCACGAACGGCGATGTGCAGCGCGCGGCGGCCGCGCACGGGCTGTTCTGGGCCCCGGACCCGACGAGCGCGGATTTCGCGTCGGTCGGTGGCAACATCGCCTGCGGCGCCGGGGGCCCACGCGCCGTCAAGTACGGCACCGCCCGCGAGAACGTGCTGGGCCTGACCGCCGTGCTCGGCACCGGCGAACGGATCAGCAGCGGCTGCCACACGACCAAGGGCGTGGTCGGCTACGACCTCACGCGACTGCTCGTGGGCAGCGAGGGCACGCTCGGCCTGATCACGCGCGCCACGCTCAAACTGCTGCCGCGTCCGACAGGATTGCGCACCTTGCGCGTGGCTTACCGCGACGTGCCGTCCGCGATCCAGGCAGTCACGCGGATCATGGGCCAGCCCGCCGCGCCCTGCGCACTGGAATTCTTCGACACCGACGCCGTGGCGCTGGCCCAGGCCTGGCGCGATTGCGGCATTCCGGCGCACACCGGTGCACTGCTGTTGATCGACGTCGACGGCGATGGTGCGGGACTGGACGCCGACACGATCGCCATCTCGAATGCCGCACGCGGAGACGGGCTCATGGAGTTGCGCAGCGCCGCATCGCGCGCCGAATCCGAAGACCTGTGGGCCGCGCGCAAAGCGCTGTCGCCATCGCTGCGAAAGCTGGCACCCCGCAAGATCAACGAGGACGTGGCGGTACCGATCACGCGCCTGCCGGAACTGGTCGCGGGCCTGGGCCTGCTATCCCGCGAACACGGACTTCGCATCGTCAGCTTCGGTCACGCCGGCAACGGTAACCTGCACGTGAACATCCTGGCGGACCCGGCGGATCCGGCGCAGGCACGCGCGATCGAGGCCTGCCTGCACGCGGTGTTCCGGCTGGTGCTGAGCCTCGAAGGCACGCTGTCCGGCGAGCACGGGGTGGGCATCGACAAGCGGGATTTCGTCGGCTGGGAGATCGCAGGACCCGCGCTGGACGTGATGCGCCAGATCAAGCGGGTGTTCGATCCGGAAGGCATCCTGAATCCCGGAAAGACGCTGCCCGACGTTGCGAAGTAGAACCTCGACCCTCGCTCTGAGCGGGAGGAAAAAACTTTCAACGCAAAAGACGCGAAGGGATAGAGAGGTCGCAGAGAAAAGAAACACGGAAAAAATCTGCGCCCTTATCTTTTCCTTTTCGCCCTTTGCGGCCAGAGCTTTTGGGGGCCAGCTTCAATGCTCGCGAGCGAGCTCGCTTCGCTCCAGCCAGGGACCCAGCGCGCTACTTCACCACGCGCAGGTGGCTGCGACCGCCAGCCTTGGGCTTGGGCGCGCTGTCTTCCTTGACCGGCTCCGGCATTTCGTCCTTCGGTGGCGGCGTCTCGATATCACCGAAGACGATGCCCTCGCCGTTCTCGCGCGCGAACACCGCGAGCACCGCGCCGACCGGAACCAGCACCTCGCAGGCACGGCCGCCGAAGCGCGCGGAAAACCAGATCGGATCGGCCTGCAGGTCGAGGCTCTGCACGGCCATCGGGCTGATGTTGAGCGTGATGCGTCCTTCCTGGACGTACTCGCGCGGAACGCTGACACCTTCGACGTCGGCGGCGACCAGCAAGTGCGGCGTGAAGCCGTTGTCGGTCGCCCAGTCGTAAATGGCGCGGATCAGATAGGGACGGCGGGAACGTTGACTCATCGTGTGGCGATTCTATCTGTGTCCCTTGGACGCCGCCGCCCTCTGTTCGTCGACCAG